>USMO01000001.1 GCA_900555785.1 uncultured Eubacteriales bacterium
CGGCATCGGAAAATATTCGCCGGGGATGTCGCGGGCGTTGTGGTAATAAAATGTTTTATACTGTTTGCTCAATCATTGTTTCCTCCTTTTCAGTAAACTTCTTTGAAGTCTTGAAACTTTCTTTCAAGAAAGTTTCAAGTGGGGTTCGGGGCAAGCCCCGAAAAAAATAAGAGTGCCGATCTCTCGACACTCTTGTGTACTGTTTTGTTATTTGATCAGCAGATGCGCATGCGGAAAACCGTAAATCCATTCCGTGCGGTAGCCTTCGGGAACGAGTTCGGGTTCGACCCGGATCAAGTCGTAAGGAACGAAGTCCTCGGGCGTTTTCACTTTGGAAAGCAGCCTGCGGTTCTCCTCATACAAAAGGCAGGAGAAGAGAAAATACCGGCAGGACTTGATTCCGTATCGGGAGTCGTCGGGATGGTCAATCTCTGAGAGAAGCATCGCGAGGATGTGATCGTTTACCACATTCTTGGATACCTTTTCAAGGCATTTCAGATAAATTTCCTGCGCTTCTTTCCAATAGATCGCTTTTTCATCCTCCTCGCACTTGCTCGCCGCAGTTTGCAAAGCGGTGATCTGTGAAAAGGCTTCCGTCGCCACTTTGATGATGTTCTGCTTCTTGTGCGTATCGTTGGCACCGCAATCTCCGTTGTCAAGTGAAAAGAGTTCCGACAGCGGAACCGTTTTCACGCTCTTTGCTTTGCCGCGGTAAGCGTTCACCGCATCATAGACAAACGACATCGGACAGTCGAATCGTGCCTTGTTTTCTCCCGTTCCTCCATCGCTGCCTCCCGTCATAGAGAGAAAGAATTCCGGCAGATGACCGCCGTTTGCCTCTTTGTATTTTCGGCGGTACTCGCCGAGCTTTCGTAATACCTTGCCCGTGTCCACTGCATACATTCGTTTTGCCTTGTCGATCTCCATGCCGGAAAGGACTGCGAGCTTGCAGATGTCATGGTACAGCGACAGCGGCTCATAGTCGGTTTTACCCGTAAACAGCAAATCCCAGAACAGACAGTTGAGAAACTGCGAGAGGTTGACGATCTCACCGATCTTGTTTTCGGCAATGTCGTAATCGAGTTTTGCCAGTCCCGACGGCGTACCCGTGTACTCCGCTTTGCCCGCAGGCTCCACCATACATACCGGAACTTTCAACGGTTGATAGCATTGCGCGGAACCACGCACAAGCCACTCTTCATCGGTGACAAGCAGTGTGTCCGAATCAAAGTCCGAACCGTTCAGACGATGCAAGAGATTACTGTCGATGGAATTGACGCAGACGATGTTCGGCGTCAGATTGAAGTAAGCCGTAATCTCCACATTGCCCATGTTTCGCGCAAGGTACAGATTACCCATCGTGATATGCGGACTGCGTGAACAAAGCACAATCTGATCAAGCGGAAAAGCAGTCGTGAAGATTTCCTCCGCACCGAAAGTGACCGACTCATCCCCCTCCTGCCACCAACCGATCAACGCATACAGGAATTCGCAGGGGTTGCCGAACATCGTCATATATCCGCCGCCGACGGGGATTCTGCCGTCCTTCAGCTGATCTTTGAAATGCGACACTGTATCACGGCGGAAGGATTTATAAAAATCCGTGTTTTCAAAATACGGCGTGCGGCAGGTCATGTCGAGCACCGTCTCCATACGGTAAGTTTCAAGATCGGGAATCTCTTCCTCCTGCATTTTCGCCACCGCTTCCGGCGTGTGAATGTGGTAACGCAGAAAGGCGGAATCCGCCAATATGTTGTCAAGGTAATCAAAGGAATCCGCCAGCACCTTTTCTTCTATGCCCGCATAGGAAAGTCCGAGCGTGTTGATCAGCTGATAATTGGTGTACGCCTTACTCCCGTTCATCAGCGGCGCGGGCTTGTCCGTCTTGACAACGCCGAACGCCGAGTCGTCTTTTCCTTCGTATGCGGCATCGAGCCACTGTTTGAAGCCCTTTTTATAGGAGGTCTTCGGCGGCATGAATTTGAGATATTTCAGACTGCTCTCGGTGATAACCAGTTTGATGTCTTTTATATCCCGCGCAGTGGTATAGCCCGTAAGCTGACTGACGCTGGCAATGCCGTTGTCCGCAAACCATTCCTGCAACCTCGTATTGAATGCGCAGGTCTTGAAAAAGCGATTGCGCAACAGCACCATGCCATAGTCGGCATACCCGTTTTCTTCAAACACGCTGATGTCAAGCATCGCCTGACCGTCCCATATCTTATTTTTAACCATCACTTTCTTTTCGGCTGCCGTGAGGTCGTGGTCGTCGGTTTCTTCCACACTGACCGCATCTGTTTCAAAGGTGCTTACGGCGTCCGGCATAATGAGAATTGCCTTTTTCGGCAGCCGTATGGTGCCTTCAATGCTGCTCATCGTCAGGGAAAGGTACGCCTGCCACGATGCCTGATCGGTCACATCATCCGCCGACAACCCGCACGCACTCCACTTCATCATGTCTGCATAAAGCGGTTCAGCAATAAACATACATCGCCCATCACGGCTTGCACCGGCACTGCGCTTATAGCGCACATAATGCACGCCGTCGATGTCAAATCCCTCGGTATAGAGCTTCTCGCGTATCGCCTTGCAGGTGATGGCAGAAGGAATCGCCGCTTTGCTTCTGCAGTATGCCTTCGCCTCACTGTCATACACAAAATATTTGCCGAGCAGTTCCACCGGAATCGGATTCTGTACCGCCGCATATTGCGTGTCTTTGGAATACGGCACCTCAATGGCGATCAACTCGCCATCACGCACGCACACATGGTCGACCATCTCATCGTCCGTTACCGTGCATCCGTGCCGCACAAATTTGCGCCCGTACTGCTCAAACTGCTTGATGGCGTATGCAAAGGAGACATTGACCACGGCGCGGCAAAACTGCTTGTCTTCCAGATACGGAAACGGTAGCTCTGTCTTGTGCCGTTTGAAAATTTCTTTCATTTTCAGCGTGTCAAGGCTCTCGTCAAGTACGCCGCGAAAAGCGTCGGGATAGAGCTTTCCGTTTTTGCGCGTCGTGATTCCGTGTTTCAGAATGTCACTTCCGTCGATCGCAATGATCCGCACCATCTTCGGCTCTTTCTTTGCACCTTTTGTCACCGTAGCACCTCCTTTTCCTTGTTCTTTTTTCTGCATTAACTTTGCAACGTTTTTCGTGAATCATGGTTACACCGCCGTTTCATCGGTTGTTTCCTACCATATATCCGAACGGATGGCGTATCACGAAACAGCGCAAAATGCACGCTATATCAGCGTTTTCGGGTATTTTTGCATGAATCGCAAAATAGGCAACTGTAAATTTCGGCATCAAAAATGCTCTTATATGCAGACTTTTCACTTTTAAGAAAGGCTCCGCACTGGCTCTGTGCGAAGCCTTGAAAATCATTTTTTCACCGCTGGGGCTTTTTCTTTGCCTACAGCGAGGGAGATATTGGGGGATAACCATTTTAAAACCGGATGCAAAACAGGCATGTTATTACTGCTTTTCTCGGTATTATCAATAGTTGAAACACTTTAAAAATGCATTATAATTCAGAACATCACGCTCCGTGTGAAATACGGCATACTCAATCATAACGAGGTGGAAAAAATAATTTATATTTTCATTATTCACTATTGATTTCATCTAGGAATTGGTCTTTTATGGATCCAAAAAATTATTATTTTTCTTATAAATCCAACTGCAATTCTTTCACTACTATTTTCGACGCTCTGGATACGCATGTTCTTGCACCATGCTTTCCAAATAGCAAGCAACCCTAACTAGCAACTTGATTTCTAAATATGGCATGGTTTTAACATCAATATATACCCATTTTCGGGCAAACTCTTTTGAAAAGTCATCCGCTTGAGTCAATCCCCAAGACTCAGCATCATTGTTCTCGGTCAAAGATGTTTTATCTCCTAGGTAATCGAATATTTTTTCTAACTGGTAGTGTGCCATTTTATGCATTTGAGATGGGCGCCGAGTTATAGTGCTACAAATTTTTTCTACGCTCTCATAATCTAAATTGTCGACTGACATACACAATTCAGGGATTCTACCCACTATTTCGGCTCTGAATGTCTCAACGGCAGATATGTTGCGCAAGTCCGACAAGCTACAACTCATATACTTTATAAAGTCGCGAATAGAGTAACATGTCTCATACCGTGATGTCAATATTTTATCTATCTCAATAAGAATCTCCACTGGTGATTGATCTTGATTCACTTTAAACATGCGCCAATTATTTTCTGCATTAGCAACTTGTTCTTCGGCCCACTTTGTAGCTAATTCCAACTGTTCGTATTTAAAGCATATAAATTGCTTTAGTATATCAAATGGAAATTCTAAATCAATAATCTCTTCTGATTGATTTGAATAAATTCTCGCCCCAACTGCATTTTTTACACCAGAAAAAACAGATGAAATCCCATTCACAATGACCCATGGAGAGTATTGAACTTCATCTTTGTGCAAAAACTTTGGACGTCCAGTTCCAAATGGATGTGCAAATATTAGAGAACGAATGTACTCAAAAAACTTATCATCCGTGGGTGCTTCGGCTTCTGGATTAAATATGCGAGATTTTTCGTAAATGAGTTTGAAATATTCTCTTTCCGAGTTTTGCTCAGGTATATTCAAAACAGAAAGAAGTTGCTTAACTGCATCGTAAACCATACAAGCAAACATCATAAATACGAGGAAATCTTCTTCGGAATCGGGTATATCTCCATATTTATTCAACTTTGCAATGCAAGTATCTAATCTATCCATTACAGCGCAACACAAATTGTACTGTGAAAGATATTTAGGATCATTCTCGAATATCGGAGAAGAGTTTATTGCATTGCGAAAATCGCAACAGTATTTTTTATCGAAATACAAATTATCTTTTTTAAAATCTTTTTTGTGTTTCATTTTTGACCCACCTACTCAATCAAGCATCCTGCAATACAAACCATCAAATCTTATCATTCGAACATTTTGCTACTTATCGTTCCTCTGCCTATGAATCTCTTTCAGATCCTCGATTGCCACTTCCGGGGCAAGAGTGTGAAAGATGAGCCAATTGCGGTTCATGGTCTCGGCAGGGGCTTGCTTATAGATTTCACGGCTGTCCTCGCCAGTGGCGAAATGCCAGAAGCGATAAAGATATCCGCTCCAAAACAGCGTTTCTTTATCATAGACTTTCCCGCCGGGTGTCAGCTTTGCGGAATCGACCACTTCGGCAAGAAGGTACTCCTCGCCTGCCCATTGCAGGCGGTTATACTTTGAATCCAGCCCTTTGGCGGTTTCGGAGGTCATAAACGCTTTGATGAAGGTCGCGCTGTCATATCCTTTTGCGCCGGACAGTTCAAAAAGCCTGCCCTGGATATCACACAGTTTGAATTGAATGCCGTCCATGGTTTCCTCCTTTACTTGGCTTCGTCGAGAATTTCGTCAAAAAATTTGCCGTCGCGGCGATAGTTTTTGCAAATATCATTGGCAAGTGAAACGCCCTTCTGGCGGTTCGCGTCACTCTCGTCCTGTAAAAATCTGCGTTCCAACAAAGAAAGCGGTATCTCTTTTTCAATGCGGACAGCGGCGCACGCCTTTTCGGTGGTGGCAACATATTGCTTTCCGAGCTTGAGCGCGGACAAGCTGTTCACAAGCGCCATGTCTGTAATCACGCCGGTAAAGAAATTGTCGAGGACATAGAACATCCTGTCGTTTGCGATGCTGCCGATGACAATATCTTTTCCTGCGTCGATCTTACTGTATTTATCATAAAGTGCCGTGCCTTTGATCTGTTCCATTCTGCCGCGATGGTAGGCAACGAGCATTGCCCAGTCAAGATCGGCTTTGATTTCGATCGTGTCAAGGTTTTTCATATCGACGGAGACAACATAGAATTTGGATTTTTCAAAATCGCAGATCAGAGTCAGCGGCTGACCCGGGTCGGTACCCATATAAAAGCCCTTACCGAAATCACACATTTCACGACTCTTCGGAGCAATCTCGCCGACAATACCGGACTTTGAACCGTGGTAAAGCAGTATTCTGTCTCCATCGAGGGAGACTGCATCGGCATCTGCTTTGATTTTTTCAAGAATCATCTGATAAACGGGAACACCATGCTCCTTGCAGTATTCATAAAGGGTTGTCTGTGCCAGTTTGGTCGGAATCGCACGACCGTTTTCCCAACGGTTGACGGTTGCAAATGTGACACCGATTTTATCCGCAAATTCGGTTTGGCTCAGCCCCAAGTATTCTCTTATGCTTTTAATCAGTTTCCGCATTGATACCTCCGGCCAATATAACAAATTATATTAAAGTTATTATACCAGATGTCATATCAAATGTCAATGCTACTTGCGGTATTTGTTGCATGATTTTGTCAGATATTTTTCACCGTAGGCGAAAAATGTTCCGTCTTTTTCTTTGCCTACTGCGGCGTAAAATAAGTTTTTTTGAAGTTCTATCGGAACTATATGCGGAACTATACCGTCGCGTTTTTGGGTATTGTTCCGATAGAAAAAGGACAGGCGATTTTGCCTGTCCTTTGGGTACAACATCTGATAAAAAGGTATAAATACGAATTTTTGCCGCATGCTATGTCGGCATCGAAAGATTCCTGCTTGACCCGATAGCCGTTTCGTGATGTGCCGACGGAATTTGAAAATCCGTTTTCTTTGCCTACTGCGCCTCAACCTTTGCGTTGTGAATGAGTTGACTTCCAACCGATTTTATGCTATACTGAAGGCAGAAAAAAGCATCTTGAACGGAGGCACGCGAATGACTAAAGATATTGTAAAGTCTGTTGTGGATAAAGCCGATCCGATCGGGTTGCTTGGGATGTGTTGCCCGGCAGATGAATATGATTCCGAAATCGAGATAATTTTTGCACGCATCCGAAAAGGCATGTCCGCAGACGAAATTGCCAAGGTCATTCATGCCGTGTTTCTTGAAATGTTCGGCGAGTCAATTGACACTAAGCTCTGTGACACCATGGCATGCGAAATGCTATCACTTGATTGCTGACCACATCTTTGACCACTTACGGCTTCGGACTACCCGGATTCAGTGCCGCGAAGAGCACACGAAAGCAGTCAATCCGGACTAAAAAGCCCCGAAAAGCCCGTAAAATCACGTAAAAAATCAGGTTTTTAGCGTTTGGGACTTCGATGCCGTCGGTTCGAATCCGGCCACTCCGACCATATCGAGTGTTCGTAACAAAATTCAATTATGAGCACTCGTTCACTTTGCTTCTTATTTTTTGTTTGGTGCTTAAATTCGAAAGCCTTGACACTGCTGAAGTATTTTCTCTCAGTTTCAGCGCGCTGGAACTCGTAATGTCCTTTATAGAACTTACCGGAGGTATGAATATGGATGCAAATATTGTGGTGGGAATCGGTTGTTATGGGGGAAGACCTGGCAATAGAGTCATTGCAATCAAACGAAAGCCATACCAAATAAAAATCTGAAGATAAACCGAAGTGGGTTCAATCCCCACACCCCCACCAAATCGCGGATTTCCGCGAAGCCGCAGAGTGCAGTGCTCTGCGGCTTTTGCTTTACAAGGGTTGAAATCAAGATCAAACATTTTATCATTATTTTTTGCCTACTGCAACGCAATTTTTAAGGTTTGACAGCCACGAATTATATAAACAGAGTAATAGCTCAAGTCACGGTGCAGTATATTGTTTTTCTTTGAAATTTTGCTAAAGCAAGCAAAGACAAAAGCTACTTCAGTACGTTTGTAATTCCCTGCAAATCACACATTTATCCAATCTTTCAAAAAGCGAATCGAATCTCTTGTCTGCTCTCATGCTATCAAACCAGGCATGCCGAAAGGCTTTTTGATAATCGAGCGGCATGATCCAATCCCACCACTCATGACACTGCGTGCTGATTTCCTTGTATTCTTTCCCTTCTCTCTCATTCCAATTGATTTTGCATTCCAAAGCAAATCCTTTCAACGCGGGAGACAAACAGCCTAGTTTGAATGCATCCTCGGTGACAGACATGATCTGTTCAATCACGCGCAAGGTGTCTTCAAATGCATCATAAGCTTCATCCATCTTTTCAAGTTTGGCAAAAGAAGCTGTATATCGTATGCCAAGATCTATCCTTTCCGGACACCACAGATCCACGCCTGTTCCGCCGCTGATCAAATGCTTCCTGTCGGGAAACAGATTGTTTACGGCATTGAGATAATGGAGCTGTGTTTCACAAAACCAAATAAAATGATTTGGGTCGTCGCACAAATAGACTTGCCAATCATTCGCCGCACTTATGATACGCGAAAGCTCCATCCATAGAATGTACTGCCGCACAGGCTCAATTTTGTCAAGTTCCTCACGCATTTTATATCGGGTGAACAGTAATTCAGAACGCGACATGTCCTCACGGCTGGCATAAGCGTCCAAAAAAGCATCGATGTGTTCATCATCTTCCATGTTTGCCATACACTCAATCACATCATATTGCTCGTTTTTGGGGCACACTCTGCATATTTCCTCTAACAAAAGCCGCATTTCTTCAAGAACATTTTGGTCTTGAAACAAGCGTGCTTTACAAATTTCGGTGTACATTCCCCAAAAACAATATTGTTGATAATCCTTGAGATTACGTCGTATTTCCCGCATGATCTCAACGGTTTTCCGAACATCTTTTGCACGAACAGCAGCTTCAAACGATTCTTGAAGTTCCGAGCAGCGTTTCTTCTTCTCTTCTTCTGAGACCCCAAGCAACGAATCTACCGACGTTTCAAAAAATGATGCGATCATGGGCAGCATCTCAATATCGGGATAAGTAGCACCTATTTCCCATCGAGAAATAGCCTGTGGAGACGTTCCGAACTTTTCAGCCAATTGTTCTTGAGTAAGATTCATTCGTTGTCGGTTTAAACGTATTTTATTCCCCAAATTCAATTTCATACCATATCTCCATTCTGTCCGTATTTGCGCAAATCCAATGTTTTACCGGCAATAATAGTATACCATATGTTATAAGCAGAATCAAGCGCACAGTTTGTGAGATTTTTTCTCAATATGTGAGAGAAGTAAGTTTGGCCTTGGCAAATTTCCATGACGATAGAAAAACGGCTTGTGCCATAGTTACAGCACAATCCGCTTTCTTTTTTTGGAAGGCTTTTTCTTTGCCTATTGCAACGCAATTTTTAAGGGCTGACCGAGATAGTCAGCCCTCGTTTTTTGCGTTTGCCTTGATTTCCGCAATCTCCTTTTTCATCTCCGCAATCAGCACCTTGAGCTTTTCCTCGCGCTCCTCCCGTGTGGTGGCGTACAATGCTGCTTTTTAAGTTTATCTTGCCGTAGCCGCTGTCGATAAGCAACGCCCGTTCGTTTCCGATAAGCAATACATTTTGACAAGACCGAATGCGCCCCATTCCGAAATCCGATAGGTATTTTCCGCTAACTTTTTCACTGCCATTTCAGTCTACCGTAAATTCATATTCGCCTGCCGTGAGCGTTTTTTCGCCGCTCGGCAGGATAACCTTTGCCGTCGTGTTGGCGGGAATGACGATTTTATATGTCGTTTCACCGTTTCTTCTTTCCCAGTCGCTTTTGACTTTGCCGTAAACACTTTGGTATTCACACTTTGCAAACGTAAAGTGTCCGCCTGCTTTCGGGGCTATCGTAAATTCATTTTCGCCCGACACTTGAATTCCGCACATTTCGGAAACGACCCATTCCAGAACAGCACCTTTTGAATAATGGTCGAGCGAAGCGATGCCGCCTTGCGCCTGCGTTCCTTCCCAGCTTTCCCAAATCGTATTGGCGTTCATCTTCGGCATGAAGAGCCAGCCGGGCATCTGCTCGTTTTCGAGAAGTCTGTACGCATATTCCACGTCGATGTTTTCGAGAACATAAAGAATAAACGGTGTGGACAAAAAACCGGTGCCGAGCCGCCAATCATAGTGTTCAAGCGCGGTAACCAGGCGCTTTTTTGCAAATGCGGTTTGTTTTTCGTCCAAAAGCCCCATGTAAAGCGGTTGGACGAGTTTTGCCTGCCTGTCGGTATCGAGCGAAAACTTCGGACATTCTATCAGTTTGCCGTAGCCGATTTTCGCCTTTTCGGCGTATTCCGAAAAGCGCTTTTGATCGTCCTGCTTGCCCAACACGCCGGCGATTTCTGCCATTGTCTGCAGCATATATACGATATACGCGGTCGTTTCTTCGGGATGCGGGCAGGCAAAATCCTTGAAATCCGTGATATGCACTTCGGTCGGCTCTGCCCATTCGCCATAGGACTGACCGTAATTGGAAATGTATTTCTTGTATTTGCGGTCGATTCCCGTTCGGACTGCCGTCGGATACCATTTGCCGAGCGTTTTGATCTTGAAATCGGCATACTTTTTCATTGCGGCGTAGCTGTTTTCCAGTATTTTTTTGTCGCCGTAACGTTTGTAAATGCGATACGGAATCAGAACGCCCGCATCAGACCAACCTGCCGAGCCGTCCATAAAGTCCATATAAAAGTCGACTCCGCCCTTGGGGGTGATCTGACGGAATTTTCCGTTTTTGCGCTGTCCGTCAAGCATATCATGAACATACTTTCTCGCAAACGGAGCGAAATTGAAAAGGTATGACGCGGTATTGCAGAAAATCTGCGCGTCGCCCGTCCAGCCGTGACGTTCTCTCGTCGGGCAGTCGGTGGGCACGTCGGCGTGATTGTTTTTTGCCGACCAGCGCGTCGCTTCCACAAGCTTGTTGAGCAGCTCGTTGCTGCTGTCGAATGAAAGCGTTTCTTCCATATCGGAGCAGACCGAGACAGCCGTAAAATCTTCCTTTTTCCATTCAACGTCGGTTTCTATCAAAGCATACTGAAAACCGAAAATCGCAAATTTCGTCTTGTATTCGTTCAGCCCGTCCTTACAGTAGTACTCGATTTGCTGCCGCGGCGAAACCCTTGTGCGTTTTTTGTTGGCGCACTGAAAATTCTTTTGCGTAAATTTGCCGTTTTCGTCGAACATTTCACCGAAACGGAGCTTGATTTTCTGTCCTTTTTTCGCGTTTACGGCAAACGAAAGATAACCCGCGATATTCTGCCCGAAATCGAGGACTTTTGCGCCGCCCGGCGTGGTAATCACCTTTTGAACGGAAAATCTTTCGTGTTCGGTAACTGGAACATTATTGGAAGAAACGGGCGTAACGTCGCATTTGGCTTCCTTTGCAAAGCCGCTGTAGGAAGGCTCGCGCCACGCTTCTACTATCTCGCCGTCCTTGTTGTCGGCAAAGCGGATTTCGCCGTCGTTCGACCATGCCCATGTCTGATCTGTGCCGATGACCGCTTTGTTTCCGCTCATATCCGTGATTTCAAGCTGAGCATATAATTTCGTCTGTGTTCCGTATTGGTTGCGGAGTCCCCATGCGCCGCAGCTTCCGCGATACCAACCATCGGCAAGCTCTGCCGTAATGACATTTTCGCCGTTTTTGAGCAGTTCGGTAACGTCATAAGTCTGCAACTGAATGCGCTTTGTGTAATCGGTGTGCCCCGGTGCGAGCACGAAATTGCCGACGCGTTTGCCGTTGATTTTTGCTTCATACAGCCCGCAAGCGGTGATATACAGCCTTGCTTTCGCAACGTTGCGTGCGGCAAAATCTTTTTTGAAGCAGTCGACAGGATAACGCTTTTTCTTGTTTACGCGGTAGTTGCCGCTGATCCATTTTGCCCTGAAATCGCTTGTCGAAAGGAGCCCCATTTCAAAAAACGCCGTTTCAGAAGGTTCGCCCTCGCGGTCGGTTTCATCCCAAAGTGTAACGCTCCATTCCACACGCTGACGGCTCGCAAGATGGTTCGGGTAATCCGCGTGCATACGATCCGAGGAAACCTTTCCGCTGTCCCAGACAATCTGTTTGTCAGTTTTTGCAACAATACGGTACGCGGTCTGCTTGGTGCCGCCCTCGCAGTTCCAGAAAAGGCGGGGATGCCGGATGTCAATGCCGATCGGATTGACAAGGTATTCGGTTCTGAGGCTTATCGCTTTCATTTCTCACACTCCCTTTGCTTCCAGTTCCGCTTTGACTTTCGCTCTGTACGCTTCACCTGCGGCAAGCTCGCGCTGCCATGCGGCTTCCTCCGCTTCGGCACGTCTTGCTTCCTTTTGCTCCTTCTTCAACCGATCCTCCGGAGAGAGCGCAGCAAGCCTTTCCTCTTTGCGAGCCTTGGCTTTTTCGGCTTTTGCCTTCTCTTTTTCTTCGGCAAGACGCTTCTTTTCTGCTGTCTTTGCTGCTTTTTCCGCTGCCGCCTTTTGATAGTCTGCAAGTTCCTTTTCAAAATCCAGCCCTTTCGCTGCGCATTTTTCCTTCAATGCCGCTTCAAAGGCAAGCTCGTTTTCCCGCAGATAGGTTGCTTCCGCCTCTGCCGCGCGGACTTCCGGCGCAACCCATTCTTCGCCGCGTGCCGCCGCTTCCGCCCTCTGGTATTCGCGGATTTTTGCCTGCTTGCGCGAGAGTGTTTTTTCAACCGTCAGGAAAATCAACAAAACGGCAAGGACGATGCCGGTGATCGTTTCCAGTCCGACAAACGAGAAGGTGATCATATTTTTGACTGCCTGCGACTGCTCTGCAGCAACCGTCACACCGTCCACCAGCTTCGGCGCAATATATCCGGCTTTGGAGATCAGCGCATTGAACAGACTGGTCGATACGCCGATCGTCGCCACGGCAAGAATGTTGTAAATGGACATTGCCACGCCGTCTGAGCGCACGCCGCTTTTCCATTCGAGATGGTCAAGCCCATCGGCAAAGAGTGCCATGAACACATAAGCGCAGGGCAGCCCGCCGATGTTTTTGATGAACTGTCCGGCAAGAACAACCGCCATGTTCGTTGGCGCAGCCCAGCAGATGGCACTGCCGAGCGCATAGAGGATAAATCCCGCAAGCGTCACATTCCGCTTGCCGAATTTCTTTGCCAGCGGCCAGACGGCAAAAATGCCGATGCCCATGGGAATGCCGCCGATGACCGAGATCATCGTCTGCGTCACGCCGTCGTTATATGTGCCGAGGACATAATTGCAATAATAGACAAGCCCGATGTTTTTCAGCGACGTGCCGAGGGTATAGATGAAGAAATAGACAAACATGAGAATCATGTATTTGTCGGTCAGCACGATTTTCAGCTGCGTTAGAAAAGGCAGCTTTTTTTCTTCCGTGCCGGACTGCTCCTCCGTCACGCGCTCCTTTGTAAAGTAATATTCAAGGAGCGTCAGCGGCAGGGAAAGGATGGAAAGAACGCTCATCACGAGAATCCATTTGGTCTGATCCACGCCGAGCATCGGCATAACCACCATCGGGAAAATCAGTGCCACGATGATGCCGCTCATCATAATGGTGGAAATCTGATTGAAAACCGAAAGTCCGCCGCGCTGAATCGTGTTGCGTGTGGAGAGCGGACACATCAGGTTGTGCGACATATTGTAAATCGTGTATGCCAAAGAATAAAACAGGTTGTAGGACAGCATGACCCAGATGACCTGAACCGTTTCGCCCGCGTTCGGGACGGTGAAAAGCAGAATTCCCGTCAGCGCAACGAGCGGAGCGGACAGCAGAAGCCACGGACGCGCCTTGCCCTGTTTGGTCTTGGTGCGGTCGATGATATACCCCATCAGCACATTGGTGACTGCATCGATGATTTTCGACATCAGCGGGAAGACAACGAGAAACGCGCCGCCCCAAACGGTGGTCAGCTTCAGAACATCGGTATAATAGACGTTCAGATAGGTTGCAAGCACGGCGTTCAGCAGAAGCGCGCCGCAGGGACCGAGCAGGTAGCCGAGCCATTTTTCTTTACCCGTGACATTCTGCGAATGGATCCGGCTGTCAAACAGTTTTGCAGATAACATCCCGTTTTTCATGATTCGTCCGCTCCTTTGATTTTGTAGGATTGACACATCGCGGCGATACCGCGGATGAGATGCCCGTTTCCGAGCTGTACAAAGCCTTCCGCAATGTTCCACGGCATAGATTTTCCTGCCGAAAGGGAAAGCGTGCGCACACAGTTGGTATCAAAAATCCGTTGCAGGAAGATGGCGCCCTTGATCCGGTTGTCCCGTTCCGGTCCCGCAGGCAGCTTCTTTGCTTTTTTCAGTTGTCTCTTTGCGACCCCGCACACGGCGTTATAAAGAATTCTGCCCATAAACGTTTTCCGGAAATCGCAGAAGCGGCTTTCCATGGTCAGGGGCAATACGGGCGGCTCATCGGGGAGCGGCGTGCCGAGCAAATCGGCAAACGCCGCATTGTCGACGGGCTTTGCACCTTTCATTTTTTCGTTGACGCTGTCCGGATAAGGCGACGTTGCCGTCACACCCTCCGCTACCGTCAGCGGTGCGGTCAGACGGATATCCTCGCTCGACGCGCCGACTTCAATCGTATATTCTCCGTTTTCAAGTGTCCATGAATTGGTTTTGATATTCCAAAAAGACAGTTCTGACAAAGCACACGAGAGGGTGACAACCGTTTCTTCTCCCGCTTTCAGATAGACTTTCCGGAATGCACGCAGTTCGCTTTCCGGCTTGAAAACGGCAGAATTTTCATTGTTTTTCACATAAAGCTGGACAACCTCCGCGCCGTCACGGTTGCCCGTGTTGCGAACGGTCAAAGTTGCCGTTACAATCCCGTTTTCGCTTGTCACGGCAAGGTTTTGGTATTCAAAATCTGTGTAGGACAGTCCGAATCCAAACGGGAATGCAGGACTGACCTTCGCTGTTTTCGCATAGCGGTAACCGACAAAGACGCTCTCCTTGTAAAACTCATTTGCTTTTTTGCTGTATTCTTCGCCGTAAAGAACATCGGCATAGTGTTTGTACCAGGTCTCCGCCAGCTTTCCGGAGGGATTGGCTTCGCCGAAAAGCAGTCTCGCCCCCGCTTCTCCGCCGCACTGCCCCGGCAGATAAAGGTTCAAAATGGTGTTAACACCGTCTGCAAACGGAAGCTCTACAGGCGATCCACCCGAAAGCACGACGACAATCTTTTTGCCCGTTTTTATCAGAGCATTGACCAGTTTCAGCTGATCGTCCGGAAGGCGCATATGCGCTCTGTCCCCTCCCTCGCTCTCCGCAAGGTCTGTAAGCCCGAGATAGAGAAGAACGGTATCATATTTTTCCGCGAGGGCAACCGCTTCCGCAATCGGTTCGCCTTCCGCAGGGTCAACACCCGCGCTGTAACCGCGCGCATACCCGTATTTTATCCCGCGCGCATCGAAAGCGTCCTTGTGCGAAACAACCTTTGTCGGCGAAATCATCGAACTGCCGGAGCCCTGATAGCGCATTTTTTCAAACAGTTCACCGATGACACAAAGCGGCTTTGTGCCGTCCAGCGGCAGCGTGCCGTCGTTTTTCATCAGCACCGCGCTGTCCGCCGCAACGCGAGCGGCAAGCTCCGCGTGACCGTCACGGTCAAACGATTCCGTTTTTGATGCGGTTGCGAACTTCTCGGTCGCCGCAAGGATGCGGGTTACGCAGGCGTTGGCTTCGTCCCCGGAAAGGCTGCCGTCCGAAAGCGCGTCATAGACCTTTTTCAGGCTGACCGCCGTATCGCCCGGCATTTCGAGGTCCTCTCCGGCGCGGATTCCGGCAATACGGTCATGCGTGCCGCCCCAGTCGCTCATCACGATGCCGTCAAAGCCCCACTCATCGCGGAGAACATCGGTCAGAAGCCATTTGTTTTCGGAAGCAAAGGTGCCGTTGATGCGGTTGTAGGATGACATGACCGCGCCGGGCTTTCCTTCCTTTACGGCCGTTTCAAACGGTTTCAGATAAATCTCCCGGATTGCCCGTTCGTCTGCAACGGAGTTGCCGACAAAGCGGAAGTTTTCCTGATTGTTGAGCGCAAAGTGCTTCAGGCAGGCACTCACGCCCATGGACTGCACGCCGCGCACGAACGCCGCGCCGAACTTTCCCGCAAGGAGCGAGTCTTCGCTGTAATATTCAAAATTTCTGCCGCAAAGCGGATTGCGCTTGATGTTGACACCCGGTCCGAGAAGCATATGCACCCCGTAATACCGACATTCCTCACCGATTGCCCGCCCGATTTTTTCGGCATTTTCGGGATTCCAGGAGGACGCCACGCACGCCGCCGTCGGAAATGCGGTTGCAGGTTCGCTTTTGGAAACTCCGTTGTCTCCGCCGCCGATCTGCTTGCGCAGTCCGTGCGGTCCGTCCGCCATTGCGAGTCTCGGAATGCTCTGTCGCGGTACTCCGCTGGTGTACATAAAATCCGTTCCCTGCAAAAGGGCTGCTCTTTCTCTGTCTGTCAGTCCGGAAGCCTGATTTTTCATAGGTAGACCCCTCCCGATTTTATTCTGCTTCCATTATATCACCCGGCGACATTTTTGTATTGCATTATTGTATTGATTGTGGTATAATTGTATTGAATCGAGGTGACGGAGATGAAAAACATCGATCTGGAGTATCTGTGTTCTGTGATTGCGGGGCTTTCGGGCATTCCCGTGCGGATTTTTGACGGGGACACTCCTGTTTATTATTCCTTTGTCGGCAGGCTTCCGCGAGACCCGATGGTGATCTGCAAAAACGAAATTTTTGCGATCGAGAAGAATATCGGTTACTATATGACCGCGCAGTTTCAGTATTATGGCGTTGTCAGGCGCGGGAAAACGAGGATCGTAATGGGACCGACAAGACAGGTGACGGTCAGTGATGCGGAGCTGCGCTCGCTTGCGTTTCTTGCCGATGTCCCGACCGATGACACCGACGATTTTGTCGCCGGAATGAAAAGCATTGTCCCCATGCCGCTGGAAAGCGTGATGCAGACGCTTTGCGCCGTCAATTACATTCTCAACGGGGAGAAGGTATCGCTTGCCGACCTGACGATTTATGACGAATTGCAAACAGACTTTTCCTCTCAGATGGCAGCTGAAAAAACGGATGCTCCGGCAGATCTGCATAACACGCTGTCGCTTGAACAAACGCTGATGAGCATGATCCGCAAGGGCGATACCGCGGCGCTTTCGGAATGGGCAAAAAATGCGCCTGCGATCAGGGGAGGAGTCATCGCCTTTGACCAGCTGCGCCAGATGAAGAATCTGTTTATCGTTTCCGTTACGCTTGCCTCGCGTGCCGCGATCAGAGGAGGAATGGATGCGGATGACGCGCTGATGCTCTCCGACAGATACATTCAACGTTGCGAGCTGATGAACACCGCGGAGGAGATCACAAATCTGCAATTCCACATGATTTCGGATTATACCGCGCGTGTGGAGCGCCTGCACATCGGAAACGACCCGTCGCAGCTTGTCAGCGCTGTATCAAACTACATTCAGCACCACCTCTCCGAGCCGATCACAACAGAGCAGATTGCCGCTTCGCTTTATATCAGCCGCACACATCTGTCCGCCCGTTTTCATAAGGAAACGGGGATAACCCTTTCGGACTATATTCTGAAAGAAAAAACGGAGGAGGCAAAACGCCTGCTCCGTTATACCGACAAATCTCTTGCGGCGATTTCCGCCTATCTCGGCTTCTCATCGCAGAGTCATTTTTCAAGAACCTTCCGCAAATATGCCGGCATCACCCCCGGCGAATACCGCGCAAAGCACGCGGGGCATTGAGAGATTCCTGCTTGACCCTACGGCTGTTTCGTGATGTGCCGACGGGAATCCGACCCCGTTTTCTTTGCCTACTGCAATGCAATTTTTAAGGGTTGACCGAGATAGTCAGCCCTCTCTTTCTTATGCGTTCTTCACTTGCTTTTTCATGACTGCGATTTCCGCTTTCATCGCTTTTATCAGCTCTGCCAGTTTTTCCTCGCATTCCTCTCGTGTCTTAGCGTACACGTTCTTGGATATTCGCTTGCCGTTAACTCTCGGCGTGAACCGCCCTTCATACAGGTGGTCGTTTATCATCGTCACGCAACCCGTGCCGGGTTTGCGTATCTTGCCGCCGATAGGCTTATACGGCTCAAATTTCGGCTCTGTCGGCTGATCGGTTGCTTCACTGTCACTTGTCTTGTCCGTTGCGGTCGGCTCGGGAATGGGCGTGTCTGCCCCCGCAATCTCGCGGTCAATTCTCGCCGCCGCCTGCTGCATCGTGTCGGTGATATGGCTATCAATATTGAGCGTCCTCTCGCTTGTCGATGGATCGTTTTTTCCACCGTCTCGGGTGACGGTCGTGGCTCCTTTTTTGTACGGAATGGCTTAACGTTGGATTATTTCAGCGAAATATTCTTTGGTTGGATAACGGATACAATGGTGTCTCCGGGGGCATGCTATTGGAAAAAGGAGATGAAACAACATGGTTACAACCGTCACCGATTCCACGTTTAGCGCCGAGGTGCTTGGCGCGCAGGAAGCTGTTTTGGTCGATTTCTGGGCTGCCTGGTGCGGTCCCTGCCGCTCGCTGGCGCCGATTTTTGAGGCTGCCTCGAATGAGATTGCCGGGGTCAAATTCTGCCGTCTGAATGTAGACGACTGCCCGGAGACTGCCGGCCAGTTCGGGATTCTGTCCATCCCGACTCTGGTGCTCTTTCGCGCAGGAAAAGCCGTCAAAACCGCCTCTGGCACACACACCAAGCAGCAGATTCGTCAGTTTCTGACCGAATAATGCCCCGACTTCCGGGTCCGGAAATCGCTTTGGCTCCGGAAAGGATGGGGAGAGCAGGTCCCGCCGAAAGACGGTTCTGCTCTCCCCCTCTCTGTTTTTCAAACCACACCGTAAGCCAGCATCGAATCGGCAACCTTGAGGAAGCCCGCGATGTTTGCGCCGGCAACCAGGTCACCCTCCCTGCCGTATTCCTTCGCCGCGTTCGCCGCGTTGTGGTAGATGTCGACCATAATCTGCTTCAGCTTGGCATCCACCTCCGCAAACGTCCAGCTATAGCGCATCGAGTTCTGGCTCATTTCCAGCGCCGAGGTTGCAACGCCACCCGCATTGGATGCCTTTGCCGGTGCAAACAGCACGCCCGCGTTCCGGAACGCCTCAATCGCCTCGGGCGTAGATGGCATATTCGCGCCCTCCGCGACTGCCTTGACATCGTTTGCAATCAGCAGTTTTGCGGATTCCGCGTTGATCTCGTTCTGGGTTGCGCAGGGCAGCGCGATGTCGCATTTCACCGTCCAGATTGCGCGGCAGTTGTCGACGTAAGTCGCCTTGGGATGGTCGGCAAGGTACGCCTTGATTCTGCCGCGGCGAACCTCCTTAATCTCCTTAATCGCAGCCAGGTCAATGCCTGCCGGGTCGTACACATAGCCGTCGGAATCGGACATTGCCACAACCTTTGCGCCCAGCTCGGTCGCCTTTTCGCAGGCGTAGATTGCCACATTGCCGGAACCGGACACCACAACCGTTTTACCCCTGAAACTCTCGCCTGCATCAGCAAGCATCGCCTCGGTGAAGTAGCACAGCCCATAGCCGGTTGCCTCCTTGCGCGCCAGGCTCCCGCCGTAGGTCAGCCCCTTGCCGGTCAGAACGCCGGTAAACTCATTGCGCAACTTTTTGTACATACCGAACAGGTAGCCGATCTCCCGCCCGCCGACGCCGATGTCCCCTGCAGGGACGTCCGTATCCGCGCCGATGTGGCGGGAAAGCTCCATCATGAAGCTCTGGCAGAACCGCATGACTTCTGCATCCGACTTCCCCTTCGGGTCAAAATCCGAGCCGCCCTTGCCGCCGCCGATGGGCAGACCGGTCAGCGAATTTTTGAAGGTCTGCTCGAAACCCAGGAACTTGATGATGCCCTCGTAGACGGACGGATGGAACCGCAGTCCCCCCTTGTAAGGACCGATGGCACTGTTGAACTGGACGCGATAGCCCCGGTTGACGTGAATCTTTCCCTCGTCATCGACCCACGGGACGCGGAATTTGATCACGCGCTCCGGCTCGACCAGCATGTCAATCACGCCTTTTTCGGCGTAAACCGGGTTCCGCTCGATGACCGGCACCAGCGATTCCAGAACCTCGCGGACCGCCTGATGAAATTCCGGCTCGCCGGGATTGCGCCGGACGACCTCTTCGTACACGCCTGCAAGATAGGCATTCTGAATACTCATGATTTTGAACCTCCGAATGAATGGATTTGCAAGATTTAGACGAATTTATGCACATTTTCGTGCTTTTTCGCATGTATTAAAGCGCATGCGCAACATAACATGAAATATTATAGCACAAATCCTGCATTTTGTCAAGTGGTCCGGTAAAATTTTTGCGCACGGTCCAGCAAAACCCAGTCCCCTGCGGTCGCTTCCCTGATCCGGGACTTTTCCGGCAAAGCAGCGTTGCGACCGGGCACATTCTCTTCCTATATAAAACAGGGACCTATTTTTTTTCCGGGAGCAGAAAAGAGCGCCCGGCAATGCTTGACAAGCCGCACGCTTTATGGTATAATAGACGCAGAACGTCTTGCTGCGCAAGCCTTTGCGCTTCGCGCTTCCCGTATTTCGTGCGGCTGTAGCATTGACGCGCGGCGCACCCCCTGTGGCAAGTCACCCGTAGAAGCTGCCCATGCGGAACAGCGTTTCGCGCAGGCGCAGATAGACCGGAAAAAACTGCGCAAGGGGCAGCGGGTTCTCCCCTTTTCCGCATTCCAGCGTCAGAGCCGGGATTCCGCATTGCGTCAGGCACCAATCGGTCAGCCCGCCGTAGGCTGCGGGTCCGGTTGCATCGCTCAGGCGGTATCCGGTCAGTCTTGCAACCTTGAGCGCGGCTTCGTGCCCGCCCGGGAGCGCTTTGCCGCCGCTGCGGTAATAGATTTCCTCCCCCTGCGTATGGAACGCCGCTACCAACCGCACGTTCTGCAGAAACCGGATGTACCCGCACAGCGCCCGGACCTCCGGCTCGGATTCCGGCTCCTGCCCTGCATAGCGGGTCGGCGCGCCCCCGGTGATTCCGAGTTTCGTCTCGACCGCCCGGTATTCGACAAATCCCGCATCGTAGTTGTGGTTCAGGTCCACGCCGCGCGCGTTCGCCTGCCAATGCGACAGGTCGCTGCTCCCGCCGTTCATGCCGATGACCCGCTGATAGAGCGGATTTTCGCGCGTGATACCGTGCTGCTGGTACTCCACGCCGTCCGGATTGAGCATTGGGACAACATGCAGCGTGCAGCGCTCGCAAAAGGTTGGCAGCTGGATGCCGTAGACCGTTCTTCCGGCTTTGCGGTATGCGCAAAATTCATCGACAAACCGCAGGAGCCATGCGGACGTCAGCCACTCCATGCCATGGTGCGCACCAACGTACAGCAGTTGCCGCTTGCCGCCACCGACCGAAAGCACCGGAATCTCCCGCCCGAGGATTGAGCGCCCCAGCCCCGTCACCCGCAAAAACGGGTACCGCGCGGCGAGCGCTTTCACCGTTTCCATCAGCGCGGCATGGTCGATCGGTCGTTCCACATTCAGCCAACGGCTTGCATCCGGCATTGTCACCACTCCCTTCGGTGCTACAGCTTATGCCGCCGAATTGCAAAACTTGACCGTTTTTCGAAAAAAGGAGCTCTCATGAACGAAAAAAAAGACACCCCCTACCGTCGGACCGCGCGGCTTTGCGGCATTCTGCTGCTCTCCGCCGCAATTTTTTATGCCGCCGTCTGCACGCCGATCTACCAATGGTCCAGCGCGAATATTGCAGTGAGTGAAGTATTTACGCTGATTTGGGACGCGGTGCAAAGTCTGGTCCGGTTCGCGTTTTTCTGGACCGCCGCCGCGTTTGTGCTGGTATCGGTCCGGGATTACGAACGGTCCCGCGCCATTCTGCTGCTTGCCGGAGGCGCGAACCTCCTGCTTCACGCCGGAAGTCTTGCAGCCGGACTGATTATGATGCGCGACTTTGACAGCATCGGGCTGGATCTGCTCGACCTTGCAGTCTCCTTTGCACTGGACGTCTGCCAGCTCGCGCTGTTCCGTCTGATTGCGTATCTGATGCTGGAGCGCCCCCGGCGGTCCCCGGAGGCTCCCCTGCCCGCGCGTGCGCTGATTCTGTGCGCGGCGATTCCCTCTGCACTCCAGATTGTGAGCCGGATTCTGTATGACGTTGCGGTCGGTGCACCGACAGGCAAGACCGACCTGATTGTCATGGTCACCTATTATCTGATCGACCTTGCAGGCGTTGCAATCGGGTATCTGGCAATTCTGCTGATTTCCGACCGGCTTCCGGCAAAAAAGGAGCGCGCATGACATCCACCAAACGAGCAGTTATTTTTGACCTGGACGGCACGCTGATTGACAACCGTGCGTCCTTTGCAAAGGCATACCGCGCCATTTGCAGCCGCTATCCGGATGTCTTTGACCCGCAGAGTCTGGAAACCGAGGAGCTGATGATTCGGTTTTACCGGTCCTCCTTTGCAAAAGAGGCTTACGATGCATTAGCCGAATCGCTTGCGCCGCGCGTGCTCCCGCCGCTGGAACCGTTTCACACCGAGTGGGGCATGACCTACGCGGGCAATGCGGTGACGCTGCCCGGCGCTGCTGAAACACTGACGCGGCTGCAGGAAAAGGGATACCGGCTGGGGCTATTGACCAACGGGGATTCCAAGCGCCAATGGGCGAAAATCCATTCCTCTGGGCTATACCCTTACTTTGATGCGGTTGTGGTCTCCGGCGATCAGCCGTTTGAAAAGCCCGACCCGGCAATCTATCGGTTGATCCTCTCGATGCTGCAGGTTTCTGCCGGGGAAGCGCTGTTTGTCGGGGACACGCTCAAGACCGACATTGAGGGTGCCAAGCGCGCCGGAATTGATTCCCTCTGGTTGACAACGAAGCAGGAAAACACCGCCGGGGCAACCTACCTGGCGCCGAGCGTAACCTACTTATTAGAGCTGCTGTAAAGCGGCTGGCACATTCGAAAGAGCCTATTAGAAATTCCGATAGGCTCTTTTCCTTTATCTGCTGTCTGCGATGGAACGAGACTAAATTTTGTTCTAATAGTTTTGTCGACGAAAGCACAAAAACACCCTCCCCGAAGGGAGGGTGAACGGGATTAGTTTGCAAGACCGGACTGCTCGATGCCCTGCACCAGGAATCTTTGGCAAAAGGCGTACAGAATCACAAGCGGGAAGATAATCATCAAGCCGCAGGTGTTCCGAATCGCAGCGTAGTACAGATCCTGTCCCGCGTAGTCGGTACGCAGGGAGCTCGGAATGGTATTGATCAGCTTGACCAACAAGTTCGTGTCGGAAGTGACGAAGAACAGGTTGGTATAGAAGTCATCGGTCCATTGCCAGCAGAACGAGAACAGGAAGACCGTAATCAGCATCGGGACGGACAGCGGCAGAATGATCTGCACGAAGGTCCGGAAGGTTCCGGAACCGTCCATGTAAGCCGATTCCTCCAGTTCGTCCGGAATGCCGCGGAAGAACTGCCGCAGCAGGAAGATGTACAGGCCGTTCTTGAATGCCAGACCGCCAAGCGACAGCAGGATCATCGGAATGTAGGTGTTAATCAGGTTGATACCGTCGGAGGTCACCTTCAGCGTCACCTTCCATGCGTCCTTCGGCACACCGCGGATGTACTCGGTATACTTGAACAGCTTAATCTCATCCGGCAGAACGTTGATCTTCTCAAAGAAGGAGGCAATGCCGGTTCCGAGGTTCTTGATGTTGTGTCCGAAGATCTGGATTCCGCCGCCCTTGAGCAGGCGCACAATGCCCAGCACATCGAAATAACGGAAGCGCATGAACATAGAGAGTTGCAGGGTCTGGTGCGGGACAATCATCGTCAGGATAACCAGCAAGAAGATGATATTTCTGCCCTTGAACTTGAACTTTGCAAAT
Organism: uncultured Eubacteriales bacterium; assembly: GCA_900555785.1. Classification (GTDB taxonomy): domain Bacteria; phylum Bacillota; class Clostridia; order Oscillospirales; family CAG-272; genus UMGS1865. Next base: position 23,704 of record USMO01000001.1, read on the forward strand.
CCGTAACCGATCAGCGCGCAGATCAGCGTCTGAATCACGGCGCAGCTGAACGACAGGATGAAGGTGTTGCGGAATGCCGACCAGTAGTTCAACTCGTCGATGATTGCGCGGTAGATGTCAAGCGTGAAGTTCTTCGGAATCAGACGGACCGTTACGTCCACGAAGTCCTCCGGCGCCATGAAGGAGCCGGCGATCTTCGTCAGGAACGGGAAGATTACGATATACGAAATACCGATCAGCAGGACCATCCGGAAGATCCAGTAAACCACCTTCGTCAGGAAGTAGAGGTTTAAGAATTTTGCTTTGAGCCGTTCCTTCAGGGGCGTCCGTTCAAAATCCACGCGGATTTTGTTTTTGGATTCCCGTTTAATGGTCGGCTTTTTTTCAATTTGAGCGTCCATTCGTTATCCCCCTTTACTCAGCCTTCCGCTGGTAGAACACAAACGCCGAAATGATTGCCGCAATGATCGACACGATGACGATGACGATCAGGAAGTAAATCCACGACATTGCCGAGCTGAGCACCTGACCGTTCGATGCCGAATACTTCTGCGAAATGAAGGTCATCACCACGTTGCTTTCGGTTGTGAAGGAGTCGATGATCGTATACACGGCGTTGACCAGAATCATCGGCGTAATCATCGGGAAGGTTACCTTCCAGAAGGTTTCCCATGCGGTTGCGCCGTCAATCTTACAGGATTCGTAGATTGCAGGCGAAATCGACTGAAGCGATGCCAGGAAGATCAGCATCTGCACGCCGGAGCGGTTGACGATTCCGTAGATGTTGTTGATTGCCATTGTCACGTAATCCACGATTTCGGTACCGACCTTCATGTTTGCGAACAATCGCTGCAGGTCCATGCTGGAGACCAGTTCGGTCGCCGCGCTGGAACCGGTACCGGTATCGATACCGTCCGTGCCTTCCATGTAATCAGACATGATGTCGCTTGCCGCAATCGTTTCCATAATACCGGTTGACAAGATGACCGGGATGAAGAAGATTGCCCGGAACACGCCCCGTCCAGCCATATTCTGGTTCAGCATCACCGCCATGAACAGCGAGAAGATGATGATTGCGGGAATTTCGAATGCCAGCTGCTTGAGTCCGGACACCAGCGTTTTCGCAAAGTCCGGATCCTCCGTCAGCGCCTCTTTGTAGTTCTTCCAGCCGACGAACTCGGTGGTATAGGCACCGCCGCCGGTTCCGGCATTGATTTTGGAAAAGCTGAACACGATGGAGTCCTTGATCATCGGCAGGTAGATCAGCACAAACCCGATCAGGAACGGCAGGATGAACAGCCATCCCGAACGTGCCTTGCGCCGGTCAAGAGATGCAATTTTTCTTTTTTTCGGTTCCTTGACCTTTTCGGCGGTCATCGGAGCCTGATTCATATCCGTTGTCATGCTATTGCACCTCCCCTATCAGTTCGCCGAGCGCGGGATCATGACATACCCGCCGGCTTCGATCGTATAGACAACGCCCATGTAGACAACGCGGACTGCATAGCTGTTGTAGTTGAGCAGGAACGTCTTGTAGGGCGTCTTGCTCGTGCGGTCACCGTAGGTCACGGCAACCACATTGTTGTTGCTGACCTGATAACGCTGACTGTCGTCCTTGACGGTCTCCTGCTCGGTATCCTCGGTGGTATCGGGCATTTTGCCTTCCTTCTTGACATCCTCAACGTCCAGAACGATGGTCAGCTCGCCCTTCACCTCAGCCGAATTTGCCTCTGCAAACATTGCATCGAACTTCACGGCAAACGCGCCGGTTGCTTCGCCCGCCAGGTCTGCAGCATCCACGCCGGCAGCAGTCTCCAACTCGGTCTTCTTGGCGGTCAGCCAAGCCGACATCTCGTCGAACTGCGCCTTTGCGATCTTGTACTGCTCAGAATCGGTCCCCTTCTCGTCCGCAATCAGCTGCAGCGCGGCTTCGAGCTTTTCGTAAACTGCCGTTGCCTGCTTGTAAGCGCGCACGATACGGTCATAGTTGTTCCAGGTTGTAACTGCCAGCGAACGGAATGCGACCAGAGCATCATAGCGTCCCTCAACGATTGCATCCTCGCCGGTCTTCTTCAGGTTGTCCAGCGTGGTCCGCATTGCTGCAGCATTGGTTGCCAGCGGCTTTGCATTGTCATCGGCTGCCTGCAGAATATTCTCCAGCGTTTCAATGGCACTGCGGAGTGCAACGCTTGCTTCTGCGACCGATGCAATCTTGTTGATTGCGTCATCGCGCTCTGCCTTTTCAGCCGCCTCCTTGGCATCCTCGAGCTTCTTTTTCAGAAGCGTTTCCAGCTCGTCAAGGTCCAGGACACGCTCAGTTGCAAACTTCGCGCCGTCGCTGCCGATGTTGTTGTAGTTCAGGAACTCGTGCCCAACAATGGTTTTGGTCTGGACGTCAGCCAGCAGCCCGTTGAGCGTATTGTAGTAGTTGATGACATCATCCTTCCAGATGCTGTACTGGATGGAGTAATACTGGCTCAGGACCTCGTCCTCCTTCAGCTCCTCCGTGTTCCGGTAGGAGAGGATGAAGTACAGACCCGCGCCGTTTTCGATTGCCTTTAGGAGCGCGTAATCGGTGTCGCCTTCCTCATTCAGCGCAGTGCCTGCGAACTGAATGTATCCGTGCAGGACCGCACCCAGGAACGGAACCGAGCAGGCTGCCTTGACATACCGGCTGGAATCCAGGTCCATGTTAATGATGTAGTCCATGTAGCGCCAGGTATACGCGTTACCGCCGTCGGTCATCAGACTGTAGTCCTTGCTCAGGGCAGCCAGTGCCTTTTCGGTAAACTCCTTGCTGTCCTCGCGGTTATACGGATCATCCTCGTCAAAGTCGGAGTTCAGAGCCGTACCGAGCGATGCAACCGACATGGTGTGAATGTCGTATTTGCCGTACTTCTTCAGCAGCTTCTCATAGAACTTGCTGTAGCGGGACGGCGAAATTGCCAGCGAATAGAAGCTGACGTACTTCTGCTGCGTTGCGCTGTACTGTCTCTTGGAGGAGTAGCGGTTATCGATGGTCTTGATTGCGTCCTTCTTGAGGTTCAGTGCGTCAAACAGGGTGTTCTCGGTGCAGTATGCAAAGTCGAAATCCGGGAACAGACCGATCTGACGGTCATCGTCTGCCGAGTTGATTGCCTTTGCCTGCTCGAGCAGCTTCTTGAAGCCGGATTTGCCTCCGACCTTGCCGACCCAGGACAGCGACGACGGGATTTTGGAATACATACCGCCGTTTGCAAAGCCGGTCATTTTGAAGTTGATGTTGTTCACGCCGCTCTCCGACAGCTCATTGTACATCGTCATGATGTCCTCAAAGGTGGTGAACGGTGTCATCAGGTCAACCGGGATGGTTGCAACGGTCTGCTGGGTCTTCATACCGCCGAAGACTTCCATGTAAAGCGGAATGTTCGCCGTTACGTCATCCTCGGTCAGTTCGGTCAGAACGCCTTCGCTGATGAGGTAATCCCGGTAAGCCTCAGCCATGCCGAGCCAGGATGCATCGTAGTGCTTTCCGGATTCGTTCTTGGCAAGCTGCTCGTCGCGCAGAAGCTGATACTGGATTTTAATGTTGCCGGTATATTTCCGGTTGGAAACGACCGTCCAGGTGCTGCTGCTCGTAACCGAGATGGAATCTGCGATGTCGTAGCTGTCCTTCGGCTTCGGGTTGAAGTAGTTACTCATCGTGGCGTAGTCGGAAAGTGTGCCGGCGAAATAGGTTTCGATTTCGCCAAGCGACTCGCCCGCCTCGATGATGGCAAGATAACCGCGCTTGTAGCTGTCTGCCTGGATGTCACCCAAGAGTTCGCCGCCGAGCTTTTCGACGCTTGCCTTGATATCATCGATGCTCATGACGGTGTTCGACACCTTTTCGGTATGTTTGATTGCGTTGCCGTCCTCGTCCTTCACCTGATAGGTGTAGGTGTAGATGACCTCGGTTGCAACCGTACCGTACACGGGGGTCCGGATTGCCTTCTGATAGGTTCCGGAGATCTGGTGGTATGCATAGTCCACACCGTAGATCTTGCCACGAATGGTGTTGGTCTTGGTCAGGTTGAAATCAAACAGCGAGCCGGAGCCGTCCGGATAGAAGTTGTAGCCTTCGTTTTTGGTGTTGCCGGCACCCATATACGGCAGAATCGAAATGTTCTCCAGCGTATAGGATGCCATGTTGTACTGCAGACCGTTGACCGGAACGCGGACCAGCAGTCCGTTTTCGTTCAGCGAATACTCCAGCGCCAGCTTGAATGCCGGGTACTCTTCGTCGGTTGCCTCGTAGTGCGTGGTCTCGTGGTCGGCATCCATCTGCTCGAAGGTGTAATCCGGGCAATACTTCTTGATATACTCCTCAATCTGCGTAATCTCGACAGACGATGCGTCGGTGGAGAAGACACGAATCGGGATATTCTCGCCGTCCGGGTCTGTGCAGGGGTAGGATTTGATGCAGGCATCCTTCTCAGCCTGGGTCTTCATGGTGGAAGGATCCTTCAGCTGGAAGAAAGCATCGATTTTGCCGATGTAGAAGTCTGCCTCGGCTTTGCTGCCCAGTTCCCCGCGCTCTGCAGCCTCCTTCAGAGGCGTCATGATCAGGTTCTGGTAGCTCGTTTCGGGCAACCACCGCGGAACCAGTTTGCGGAACTCCTCACGTCCGATGGTGTATTCCATCCGGACACCGTTCTTGATTTTGGAAATGCTGATCTGGTTGCGCATTGCTGCGTCCAGGAAGCTGTACAGGTACTTGGTGGTACCGTTTTCCTGATACTGAATGATGACCTGGGACATCAGCAGCTGTTCTTTGGTACCTTCGCTGCCGGCTGTGGTGCTTCCACCCGGCTTGAACATGGCAGAGCCCTTGGAGCTTGCCACATCGTAGGGGTTGGAGAACAACACGTTGACGTGATCCGTTCCCAGCGTTGCGGTTTCCACCAGCGCAATTTCGCCGCTGGTGGTGGTACCTTCCTTGCCGTCGGTCGTCAAGCCCGGGTGCTGGTAGTCAACATACAGCTGATAGCCGTAGCCCTCCAGCATCAGGGTCATGCTCGCCAGTTTTTCCGCCGGTGTCTTGTAGACATCGGTTTGCATATAGATCTTGGAAATATCCGATTCACTCAGTTCCCCGGCAGCTCCTGCCGACAGGGTCCCGACAAATGCGACGGAGCCGAGCATCAACACGACAGCTAAGAATGTCGAAACAATCCTTGATTGAATTTTCATTTATTTACCTCCTGTCTGTCGTTTAGACCCGGTATTGGATCTCGGTGATCAGGTTCGTCACCAGGCTGACGAGCTTGGTCAGCAACATGCTGAACAGCAGCACGATGAAAACGATAACTGCCATTGCAACAATGGTACAGAGAATGATAATGAGGTTCTTAAAGAGCGAATAATCATGCGTCACCATCGTGCCGAAGAAGAGCAGGATGCCAACCCAGATGAATGCCAGCGTGCCGATGAAGGTGATGATCGATGCCTCGCTGCTCGCCACCCAGTTCGAAACCAGCGTCGAGGGGATGATCAGCAGCGGCAGCGGCAGCAGCGAATAGGAAGACGCAATGAAGATGTCCTTGAAGCTGCCTTCACCGTCAAACAGCGTGGTCAGACACCAGTTTGCCAGCACGAAGAGAATCAGCGGGACCGCAACCGAAATCAGCTGCGTCAGAATGGTGGTCACGCTTCTGGTCGGGTTGAGCACGTAGCCCTGACCGACCCCCTGATAAAAGAACGCCAGGACCGCGACTGCGGCGAACACCAGCGATGCACGGACCGATCCGCGGTGCTCATGCTTGAGGTCATAGAAACCGTCAAACGGGTGGAAGATAACATGGAATCCGTACATCAGCTCCTGACCGAAGGTCTTTCTTGCACGTCCGTCAGTCGACACGCGCTTGTTGACCTTTGCTGCAAACTGGAACCACTTGATGACACCGACAATGACGGCGACAATCAGAACGATGACCAGCAGGAACCACTTGGACATCCAATCCTTCCGCACTTCCTTGAAGGCCTCGCTCCAGTTTGCGGTGTCGTATGCGACTTCGTACATCTTCAGCGCTTCTTCGTAGGAGCCGTTCCGGTACATTGCATTACCGATTCCGACATACGCTGCGTCGAAGTTGGAGTTTCTCTGCAGAACCGCCTTCCAGCACTCGATGGCATAGTCGTAATCCAGCGAGTTCTGTGCGCCGATTGCTTCAATCAGCAAATCGCCGTACTTGGTGCGCTCGTAGACCACGATGCAGCCCTCGTTACCTTTATCCAGCGCCAGCAGGGTATCGCCCTGGTAGCAGATGGCTTCGATACTCGAAATGCTGCCCAGCATCGAGCCCTTATCACCGAAAGCGAAGAGCAGGTTGCCGTTGAAATCGTAGGTGTAAATCTTCTGGCGCTTCTCATCGATAATCGACCAGGTCTTTTCGGGACCGACCGCCACGTCCGTGATGGTCGAAACGCCGCTGTAGGTGTCGGTCTTATCGGTGGAGTAATCAATTTCGCCCGCCGGCGGCCAGAAGCCGTTGCGGCGCATGATCTCTTCGCCCGAGGGGTTCAGCAGCTTGACCGGCAGGTAGGTACCCGACGAGGATTTGCTGCGGATTGCGCTCTGGACCGACGATTCCGCAATCGAGGAGGTGGTCACGTAGATGAAGCCGTCCTCGGTGATGGAGATGTTGTTGTACTCGGTGGAAATCAGCTTTGCGCTCAGTTTCTTCTGCTCATCGGTCTGGAGCTTTCTCCACAGAATGTCCCATGCGCTGATGGTAACTGCCTGTGCGCCGATGAAGCCGACAAACTCGCCGTCGCTGTCCATCACAATGACACCCTGATAGGTGGTCGAGGAGACAACGTAGATTCTGCCGTACTGGTCGATTGCCATTGCAACCGGCTTGTAGACCGAATCGTCGTCAAACAGCTGGCTCTGCGGCTGGTCGATGATCTTCTTAAATTCGAAGGTCACGCGATCAAAGACAACCAGACGGTTCTGGTCCGTATCGCAGACCCAGATTTCGCCGTGGTCTTCGTCGTTCTTGGGGTTGACCACGAAGACACCCTGCGGATTCTTCAGCGAATCCGGGTTGCCTTTGTCGTTGACGAAATCGGTGATGATGTGGTCCATCTCGAAGTAACGGGACAGAACCAGAATGCGGTTGTTGCCCGAATCGGCGATGTAAACCTTTTTCTCGGAGTCGGTGACCATATCGCCGGGGTTGTTGAACTTTTCGATGCCGAGGTCCGTTGCGCCGACGGTCTTGGCTGCGGAGTAAGCATCCGGAGAGTAGAGTGCCTTGCCGTCAATGGAGTAGGTGTAGGTCTGATAAGCCGAGGATGCCGATGCTCCGACTGCAAATGCCGGAATCAGCATCACGACCGACAGAACGAGCAATACTACCAATTTGAATTTTTTCATATTGCCCTCCTTAATCCTTCATACCGCTGGTACCCATCGTCTCGATGATGTTCGACTGCGTAATGACGAACACGAGAATCGGGACCAGCATCATCAGAACGGTTGCCGCTGCGGATGCGCCTGCACGCTTGATACCGCCTGCCGTAATCTGACCGATTGCATAGTTGAACGACTTATACTGTTCGGAATAAATGTAGATGGACGAGCCCGCATTCCAGAGCGTCTGGAAGCTGTACACAATCAGGGTCAGCCATGCCGGCTTAACCATCGGCATTGCGATGGTCCAGTAGGTCCGGAGCTCGCTTGCGCCGTCCAGACGGGCACTTTCCAGCACCGCGTCCGAAACGCCGGTATCCATGAACTGCTTCATCAGGTAAAGACCCAGCGTGTAGCCCCATGCCGGCACGATGATTGCCCAGTAGGTATCGATCATGTGGAAGAAGCTCATCAGGATGAAGCTGGTGATTGCGGTAACCGTGGAGTGGAACATCAGGGATGTCTGAATGGTTTTAAAGATTGCTTTGCCGCCCGGGAATTTGATCTTTGCCAGTGCGTATGCGCACATGGAGGCGATGAACAGATGCCCGAAGGTACCCATAACCGAGGTGAAAACGGTGTTGAAGATGTACCGGGAGAACGGAACCCAGGAGGTGTTCATCAGGCTGAACAGATCCTTGAAGTTGGTGAAGGTCGGGTTCATCACGTAGAAGCGCGGCGGGTACATCCAGAGTTCGTCAAGCGGCTTGAGGGACTGCATGATGACATATGCCATCGGCAGCACCATGAAGAGTCCGAGCAGGGTCAGGACGATGGTAATTCCGGCATCGCCTCCTGCGGAACGGGACAGGACAACCTTATGTTTTCTGGTTCTCAGCTTTGCCATGTCACGTACCTACCTTTGACAGAATTTTCTTGACGATCACGTTTGCACCGATCATGATGATGAACAGGATGACCGCGATTGCCGAAGAGTAACCGATCTCATACCGCTGCGTACCGTAGTCCTCCAAGTGGTGGATGATGGTGTGCGCGGCGTAGTCGACAGACGGGAAGCCGCAGAGCGCGGTCACGACGCCACCGAAACCGAAGGAACCGGTGATCGACATGATTGCACCGAACATCAGCTGCGGGCGCATGCTCGGCAGGGTGATGTACCACAGCTCCTGCCAACGGTTGCGGACACCGTCCACGGCGCCTGCCTCGTAAAGCGAGCGGTCAACGCCCTGCAGACCTGCGATAAAGGACAGGAATGCGGTACCAAGCGAGGTCCAGAGGGCGACGATGATACAAAGCGGCATGACGTAGCTTGCGTCCTGGAAGAAGGCGATCGGTTCACTGATCATGCCCAGTTCCAGAAGGGTTGCGTTGACCCAGCCCTGTGCATCGGAGTCGAACAGGACACCCCAGATGAGGTAGACCTGACCGGAAATCGACGGTGCATAGAAAATCAGGGTCACGATTGCGCGGATTCGCGGCGACAGCTCATTGATAAACCACGCAACCAGATAGGACATCAGGTAGGAGGTCGGACCGACGATAACCGCAAAGATGAAGGTGTTCTTGCAGGCGATCAGGAAAATATCGTCTGCGAAGAACAGGTTGATGTAGTTGTCAAACCAGACCCAGTTCGGCGCCTGGAGCATGTTGAAGTCGGTAAAGCTGAAAAAGATGGACAGGATAACCGGCGCGACCGTGAACAGCGTGAAAATGATAACGTAGGGGGCAATCATGACATACGCGACCCAGTTGCGCTTCATTTCCTTCCAGATCCACTGGCGGTAGGTCAGGTCTTTTCTCGAAACCGCTTGGTATGCGGCTTTGTCAGTCCCTGCCTGTGCAGTTTTATTTGACATTTTGCATTCTCCTTATTCAGATTTTAAGCGAAAACGAATCAGTAGGAAGCCAGTGCGTCTGCAATGTCACTCAGGCATTCGGAAATGAAGTAGATCAGCTGCTGTTCGTTCAGAGAATTGATGCTGTAGCCGCCGTTCTTGCTTTCTGCGGTCTGCTTGCTGACGTTGACGTAGTAGACCGGAACCGTGACGGTCTTTCCGTCCGCTTTGGTCAGGGTCTTGGTCTCGGTAATGCCGTAGCTCTCCAGGATGTTTGCGAAGGAGGTTGATGCGTCGCGGAGCTGATCGATCTTGTTGTTTGCAATCGCGAATTTCGCCGCCAGAGCAGCTGCGTTCACCGCGTCGTATTTTGCGTTTCCTTCCTTAATAAATTCGGAAGTCAGACGGGTCATTGCCTCCATTGCCTGATCGGCGCGCTTCTTTGCCAGCGTCTGACCGATTTCCAGGGTCTCCAGTTTGAACTCCTCGCGCTTTCTGGTGATTTCCTTGTTGATGGTCTTAATGTAGCTGAGCAGCTCGGAGCTCGGGTCCGCGTCGTTGTTGTAAGCAGAGAGGAATGCGAAGTTGGTGTAACGGTCGATGATGTAGTAGCCGGGGTAGTTCGGGATGGAAGCCAGGTTGTTGAACTGGCGGCTGATCTCGGTGAACTCATCGTTGGTCCAGGGCATGCTCTCCAGAGCCTTCTTGTTTGCAGTGGAGTGTTTTGCGGAATCACCCAGAATTGCGACCATCTCGTTTGCGTACTCGGTCTGGCAGGGTGCATCGGTGTACCAGCGCAGGAAGGTCCATGCATTGGTGTAGTCGTGATTGTCCTTCTTCACCATCACCGCAGCGGTAACGGTCGAAACGGCACAGTTGTTGAAGGTCTCGTTGCCTTCCGAATCAGCCACGTAGTAGCCGGGCAGCGGAACGAATGTCCAGCAGCCGTCCAGCTCGGTTGCGAAGACCTTGAGGTGGTTGTACAGGGACGTATAGTCGGAAATGATGATCGGCATTTCGCCGGTACGGAACCGGTTTGCTGCGTTATATTTATAAGGGAAGGAATACTGCGTGAACATGTTGCACATCGTCTCGAACGCCTTCAGACCCAGAACCGAATCCAGGTTGATGCGCATGCCGTCATCGGCAAACAGCGAACCGCCGAGCTGATAGAGGTGCATTTTGTAGTCGGTGGTAACACCGATTTCCATGTTGTTGGATTCCAGCTTGGACTGGGCGACGTAGAGGTCTTCCCAAGTCTTCGGAATCTCGATCTCGAGGTTGAGCAGGATGTCGGTACGGATGAACATCATCGGGAACTGCTGGTTTTCCGGCAGACCGTAGGTGTGCATATCGCCGTCCGCGTCTGCGATGGAAAGCACCGTCATAGCAGCGTCGTTGAAATTCTGGACCACATCGTCAAAGCCTTCCAGCTCCTCAACGTTCATCAGTGCGCCACGAATTGCGTAGTTGATAACGTCGGTCTGTCCCAAGCCGAGGTAAACATCCGGTCCGATGCCTGCCAGAATCGAAGGCAGCAGCGTACCGCCCGAAATCAGCTTCAGGTCAACCGAGATCTGACTGTCCGGCGTGAAGTCGTTGGTGCAGAGGTTCCGGATGACCTGCGACTGGTCACGGCCGTAAGCCAGCCAGACGTTGACCGATTTCTTCTCGGCACCCGCTTCGGTTTCCATTGCCCCCATGCTGTTGTAGTCACGGAAGAAACTCATCACAAAGCTGGAAACTTCGTGAGCGATCGACTGGAAGAAGTTTGCCTTTGCCTTCGGTGCCTTTGCGGACGCGCCCTGGATCTGGAAGAAGTCAACCTGCAGCGGCTGCGTCTTGGAGTCGGTCAGGAAAGTACCCAGCGAACCGACATAGGATTTGAAGTTATCGAGGTTCTTTGCGATGGCATCCTCATCGCGTCCCATCTTCTCCAGCAGGGATTTCAGCTTATCGCAGATACCAGTGTAGGAAGAGGAAACGCCGACCGTGTCTTCCTTGAGGAACTTGGAAACCTCGCCCAGCGCCTCAGCCTGCACCAGCATATCCAGCATGGTATTCGGGAGCAGACGGGTGAAGCTGTAGTCGCGGTAATTGTCAGGAGACGAACCGGTCAGCTTAATGATGCTGAGGTAGTCATCGTTGAGGGAGTTCAGGATGTTTTCGATCTGGCGGACCAGCGCGCTCATGGAGCCCAGCGCCACCTCGAAGTGCAGCGTGTAGGTCACGCCCTTTTCAAAGTACAGCCGGTAGGTCTCGTCCTTGTTGCCTCCCTTGGAAAGTCCCTTGACCTGCCATGCGTTGTCATAGTCAAAGCGAAGCTGCGTTGCTTCTTCGAACGGAACGCCGTTGTAGTAGCCGGCGGTGTTGCCGAATGCAGCCCGGTAAGCCTCTTCGCTGTCGTAGCCGTCGGTGTAAATCTTCAGCGTGCGGCAGACGTACATACCGTCAAGGTAGCTCTGCTTGAAACGGGTGAAGATTTCATACATGCCTGCGGAGTTAACCTGGAACTTGTAGTGGATCCACTGACCGGCAGTCTCCCACTTTTCGGTACCGATGGTGTTGAGCATCGTCCGGCCGGTGTCAACCGGAGAGGTCAGCGCATCGGAGCGGTCCTCAACCGGGTAGACCACGTTGGTGGAGGTGTTGACGGTGTTCTCACCTTCAATGCGGACCACGTCGGTTCCCTCTACCAGCGACACACCGCTGGCACGAAGCGCTTCCATATATTCTTCATAGGTCTGATTGGTCTTGGCAGGAGTCAGCGTCAGGGCACCGATGGCAACCGGTTCGTTTACGCCGGTCAGCGTCAGGGTCAGATGCTGTCCGTCCTCACCCGCCTCAATCGCAAATGCAAGCGGCGCGGAGTAGTAGCCGTCGCTGTCGTGAATGGTGTAATCCATCCACTTCGGCGTCTGTGCTGCAGTCGGGCGCAACTCGTTGTTCTTGGCATCGGTCACGAAGAAACGCAGTTCATATTTATCAATAAATGCGTTGATGGTGCTGGTCACAACTTCCGGGCGCTCGACGTACAGGATGCCGGCCTCGTCATCGATGTATGCAACCAAGCCGACCTCTTCAGCCTCGCTCTTGACCCGCGCCAGATCTTCCTGCGCGTTCTTCTTCGACGGCTGATATGTGGCAGTCAGGACATCCTTCGCGTCGGATTTGAAGGAGGACCAGTTTTTCGGCAGAGTCAGCGACCGTGCTTCGCTGAACGGGACCGAGCCGTTGAGGTAAAATTCCCGCTCCGGCGATGCATTCTTATTGCTGATGGGATAGTAGGTCACAACAATGTTGTACAGCGCACGCTCGGTGATGCCGGACGCAGTCAAATCGATTGACCAGGTTGCGGAGCCGCTGCCGGGCGTGTAAACACCGGTCTTTCCCTCGTAGGTCTCGAGGTGAACCAGATCCTTCAGCTCGTAGCCTTCGGGCAGTGCGCTCTGGTCATTGCAAACCGTTCCGTCTGCCGTTGTCAGCGACCAGGAACCGTTTGTAATGGTAACCGTGTCACCCTTTGTGTTTGTAAAGGTCAGATTTGCGGTTGCGTCAACCGTCACAGTCTTCTCACCGCTTGTCAGATCGGCACAGACCCGCGACTGATACTCCTCGTAGGAGAGAAGATCCCGCGAACTGATGTAATCGCCGATCGTTTTGTCGGTCATATCGGCGCTCACGACAAGCGCGGAACCGCTCACAAGAAGCAGAACTGCCAATGCAAAGCTGATCAGTCTTGTGACTTTCTTTTTTCCCATTTGTGTTTCCTCCTGAAAATTCTTCCGGCATCTGCCGCCCCGCCGCTGCCACACGGCACGGGCTCAGCCACTACGCCCGGGAAATGAGAAACAGGCGCAGCGATACCTTTTTTAACTTCTATATCATATCACAAAAAAATCGCATTGTCAAGCAGAAAAAGTAGACAGCCGTCACCGGAAAATCAAAATCCGGTTCCGTTAATTCACAATCGGTCAAAATTCCAGCCGATCAAAATTTACATTTTCGTTTGTGACTTTTTCCGCACCATTTCGTGAAATGCGGATAGTAAATATAATTTACAGGCTTTTCGCCTATTTTCACCCCATTTCATGCCGTTTTTGGCTATTATTTTTCTGTAAAACAGCTTGACAAATTTGTCGTTTTACAAATAGTAAATTTTATTTACTCGTTCTTTCCAGACTTTTCAATCCGGCGTCATGCAAAACAACGAACAGATGTTGGTAATCTTGCACAATTTTGACCCAACATTTTCTACATCCTCGCAGATTGCACAAAAAGGGATGATTTTCCCTGTGCCTATCCATGTTTTCCTGAATTTAGGAATGATGTGGGGCGAACTTTGATTCGACAGGGTGCGACAGGACGGAGAGCGGGCGGCGATGGGGGCGCGGAGAGAGGCTGCGCGGAGGGGGCGCGGAGGCAGGTTGTTGCGTGATTCATATTTTTTATCCGTCTTGGATAGTGATTGACTGCTCATTCAAACCAAGAGAAGGTAGCCAACCGACAGCGAATTTTTGCCCGAAGGGCAAAAACAGCGGCTCCACCCACCTATGGGGTGCGATAGCCGCTTTTTTTATAAAATTCAAATCGCCCCGGGCAGCTCCCCCTCCGGATTCGCCAAACGTCCCAAATTCCGAACCGCCCGAATCATCCAAAAACTTTCCTCAGCCGGGGCTTTTCCTCCCCAAAGTGCGACGCACTCTGTAAATTCCAGCTCCCACATAAATTCTAACGCACTGTAAAAAAGCCCCGGCTGAGGAAAGTTCGGGGAGGATGAGGGAGGTTTGGAGGGAGAAGGCGTCGCGAAGCGACGGTAGCGGCTTGCCGCGTTGACCCCTACCCGAAAGGGGGTCCCTTCTCCCTCCAAGACCTTTTCTTTCCCTTCACCCCTCCTCAAAACGCACCCTGCGTAAACGCGCGTTTGAGCTCGGCACCGAGGGCAGAGGCGAAAAGGGCGAACCCGTGGTCGTTGGGATGCGTGCCGTCAACCGTGCAGCCGTCCTCGTCGGGACCGCGGAAAACGGATGCGCCGTCAATGTAGTAAACGTTCCGGTCGCCGGTCTCGCGGGCATAACGGTACGTGTCAAAAATCACATCCCGGCGGGCAATGCTCTCCTCGTAAGCACTGTCAAAATCAAAGCGCGATACCATGATGTAGGGAATCTCCGGATGCGCGGCGCGAATCGCACGGTAGAGCTTGCAGTGCGTCTCCTGCAGGTGCGCGGGATTCGGCGCGTTGTGGTCGTAGTCGGATACAAAAACACTCATCGGGAGAGACGCAAGATAGTCAATCATCGTGTCTTCCGCCCTGCCGCAGCCGGAGAAGCCAAGATTGACGTAATCCAGATTGGTCCGGCGAGCCAGAATGTTCTGATAGCAGTTGCCCGGACGGGAAGCGCAACCACCCTGCGTGATGGAGCTGCCGTAGTAAACAATCGGATCCATGTCCCGATACCGTAGCCCGGCACCCAGCTGCGCCGTTTCCCGAACACCGATCAGAAGCGTGTCAACCCCGGCGTAAAGCGGGAAGTTGACGGTGATGTGCCGCAGCATCCGAGAGGGGAACCGAATGACCGACTCATAGCCGTCCTTGATGTCAAAGGGCGGCGTGAAGGTGCGCCAGTAGCGGGAGGTCCCGGTCAGGGGATCGTCTACATATAGGTCAAACCCCGCAGAACCGGTCAGCGGCATGTGCGACATTTTGCTGACACGGTGCATCGTAACGTGAATGGCAACCAGGTCCGAATCGGTTGAAAAGCGGACCCGACCGCCGGCAGTGCAGTGCGCCAAACCTGCCACACCGGGGCTGACCGTTTGCGCTACGGCATCGGGCATCCGCCGGAAGGGGACCTGGTTCTTGTAGTCGTAAAGCCCGTAGACCGTAAACGGATCTTCCCGGACGTCACGCCAGACCAGGTCGGTCTCCTTGATTGTGCGGGGAACGCAAAAATTTGCGTCAATCTCTTCCAAAGATAACTGTTTCATCGTAAATCCTCCATTCGGATGTTTGTCATTGGTCAGACGGCTGCTCGGGCTGCTCGGCGGTCAGAACACTGAAGCCGTCGTTGGGGAGCAGCGGAATCTGGCGGTTTTCTTTTATGTAGGTGCGAGGGGAAACGCCGGTGTATTTCTTGAACAGCTTGCTGAACAGCGTGTAGTCGCTGTAGCCGGTCAGCGCGGCTGCCTGCCGGACGGTGTAGTTTTCAAAGGTCAGCTTGTTTGCCGCACATTCCATGCGCTTGCGAATCATCAGCTCGCGGAGCGAATACTTGCAGAAGCGTGCAAAAATCTCGCGCAGATAGGAAGGGGAAATGTGCAGATGATTGGCAACGTCCTTCGGGGTAATGCCGTCAAGCAGAAAGTTCTGGATGAAGCTCAGCGCGTTGCGGTAGTAGAGATAGGAGTCGATTTTGCTGTTCTCAAACTCGGTTTGCGTGTTCTCGTATTGGTGCAGGGCAAGCAGACGGTGGAGCAGCCCCAGCAGGTAAAGTTCGGTGTCGTGGCGGGGGTGCGTGCGGTAGAGCGCATCGTAAAATTCGGGAATGATGGCATCCTGAAAGCGGAAGGGGTGAATGTGCGGAATCGAGAAGAACCCAACGCGGCGCAAAAGCTCCTCCTTGCCGGGACCGGAAATGCTGATGTAGTAGAACTCCGGCGGATCGTTTTCGTCGGCACGGATGGTGTGGGAATCGTAGGGGTGGGTAAAGAAAAACTGCCCGCCCACAACCGGCTCGCCGTTGAAATAGGTCTTGCCGGACAACACATAATGAATGATGAAGCGATCGACAAAACGCGGACCGTACGCCTTGCCCGGGTAGCTTTTCTCGTGCCCGAGCGCGGCAACATAATAGGAGGGAGCATCGTCCAGCTCCGAGGTGTAATAGCGGTGCGTGTAGAACACGCTTTTTTCATTTTCGAGAGAAAGCGGGACCGTGGAGCGGATGGAATACTCCTGGTTCCCCTCCGGATAGGTTGCGGAATAACGGTAGAATGCCATGTCTGCTCCTTTCTGCGGCTGCCCGGACTGAACGCGAACCCGACGTATTTGCGCCTGCATCCTGCTTATTATAGCACATCCGTTTGCGGCTGTCAAGCGGGTTTTGAAAAAAGAACATATTTCAAGTGCTGCAAGAAACGGCGAATATATCAGATTCTGTGTTTGATAGTTCACTTTTTACCAATTTTAACTTGTTAAATTTGTAAAAAATGCCCAAAATTTAAAAGAGACCGTCGAAAACACCATATATAACAGCGAAAACACGCTTGCTTTTCGCAAAATCGGATGCTATAATTCTTGTGTAGGAGCGAACAGACCAAGAATGCTCCGCGGAGGTGTTCAAGATGAAAAAGTCCTGGAAAGGACGCATGTGGGGGTGGCTGGCTTGGCTGCTTCTGCTTGCAACGGTGCTGAGTGGGGTTGCCTGTAAAACCGACGGAAATTCCACCGACACCGACCGGGCTACAGAGGAACAGACAGAGAGCGAGGAACCGGACAACGACACGCGCATGAAGCTGGTGAATGCCGGCGAGGCTGCGGTGACGGTGGTTTATCCGGAAAACATTACCCGTGCGATGAAGCAGATGGTGACCAACCTGATCGATGCGATTGAGAAGGAAACCGGCGTGCGGCTGAAGAGCAAGTCGGACTCGCTGCGGGTTGGCGCAACGCACAATTCGGACACGCCGGAGCTGCTGATCGGCGAGACCAACTACGACGAGACCGGAGCGGTCCTCGAGCAGATGGCGGCCAAGCAGTTCGCCATTTGCCGGCAGGGCGCAAAGGCGGTGATTGCGGCGCGCAGCGACAGCGATGTGCAGGCGGCGCTGCAGTATTACATCACCAACCTGATTTCGCAGAATGTGGTTGAGAAGAACGGCAAGAAGACGCTGTACTTCGGCGAGTACACGCCGGACAGCGGCAAGGATGACAATCCGATCCGGATCAACGGCGAATCGATTACCGGATTCTTTATCATCTACGAAAAGGGCAACAGCGGCTACCAGGTCATTGCGGAGCAGCTGCAGAGCCTGATTCAGGATGAAACGGGCGTGCGGCTGCCGGTCTGCCCGGACGCAACGACCGAGGAAACCGCCGGAGAATTTTTGGTAGGCCCCACCAACCGGGCGCTTTCCAAAACGCTTTATGAGACTGAAAAACCGAAGCTGCTGACCTACGAGCTGGTTGTGGAAGGCAACAAGGTGCAGATTTTGTGCGGAGGGACCTACTCTGCAAGGGAGTGTGTAAACAGTATGGAATTTTCGTTTATGAACGGCGAGAAGAAGGAGTACACAGACGGCAAATACTTCAGCTCCGATCTGGCGCCGATTGCCCAGGCGCGGGCTGAGGGAACCGACCTGCGGATTATGACTTCCAACGTTCTGGCATCCCGCTGGGGCGAGGACTACCACGGCAACCCGACGCTGGCGGCAACCATTCCGCCGGCAGACCAGCGCGCCGAAATCTATGCGGCGGTGCTGGCAAACTATCAGCCGGATGTGGTGGGCATTCAGGAAACCGACTACAAATGGGGCGTTTACCTGCCGCAGTATCTGGAAACGCTGAAGACGGTTTACGGCATTGAGTATACCTGGGTGTACCCGGACATCAACGGTGTGCCCAACCTGACCGGCATCCTTTACCGCTCCGATAAGCTGGATCTGGTAAAGTCGGACTTCTTTGATTTCTCCTTCTGGGATCCGAATTATCCGTATCACCTGCGGTCGATCGCGTGGGGACTCTTCCGCGAGAAGAGCGCAAGCGCGCGGGAGTTCGTGCTGGCGAACACGCACTGGTCCGGTCCGGAGAACCCCGAAATGGCGGCTGCCTGCATTTCGGAGGAGACTGAGCTGGTGAACAAACTGAAGAAGGAATACAATGTGCCGGTCTTCTGCACGGGTGACTTCAACCACAAGCAGGATTCCGAAGGCGTTGCAAAGTTCCTGGAGGCGACCGGCATGCGCGAGTCGATGCGCGTGGCAAAGGAGAACGGGACGCTGGTGAACTACATCGGCGGCTGCGCAAACGTCGGTCAGCCGCGGCAGAGCGAGACCTACATTGACCACATCTTCGGTTACGGCAACTTCTCTGTCCTGCGTTACGAAACAATTCTGGGGAACCGCGTGGTCTGGCTGTCTGACCATTCGCCTCAGATTGCGGATATTAAATTCAATTAAGGAGGAAAAAATTCGATGACCCGTTTTTGCAAACATTGGCTGCCGATCCTGCTGGTGCTCCTGATGCTCGCCGGTGCGCTCAGCGCCTGCAAGTCGCAGGGAAACAGTGGCACGACGACAACCAACCGCAACAACACGACCCCGGAACCGTCTTCGGATAACGGAGATGACGGGGAAGACACCGATGTGAACGGCTATCTCAACGATTCTCTGCCCAAGACCTACAACTTTGATTCGGACTTTGTGATTTACAGCTGGGAGGATCAGAAGACCTGGGAATGGACGACTGATACCGACAAGAACCCCAACGACCGCGTTGCGTCCGCGCTGTTCAAGCGGCAGGCGCACGTGGAGGACCGGTTTGGTGTTACAATCAAGCTGATTTATCAGCCCGGCAGCTGGTCAGCGAGAAACCAGTTCATCAAGACTCTGGCAAACAGCGTCAACACCAACCAGCATGAATATGACCTGGTTGGCCAGTACACTCCGGCAGCCGGTATCGGCGCAACGCAGGGACTTTACGCGAACCTCAACGAGGTGGAGAACCTGAACCTGGAGAAGCCCTGGTGGCCGAGCTCGATCTCCCGGACCTGCACGGTCGGCGATAAGCTCCTCTTCGTCACCGGTGACATCACCCCGACGCTGATCCGCAACATTCAGTGCATGTTCGTCAACCTGGATATGTATGACGCACTGAGCCTGTCGGATTACACCGACGGCAGAAGCATTTACGACGTGGTCCGCGAAGGCGACTGGACGCTGGAAATGCTGAAGACCCTTGCCATCGGCAGAGTCGGCAACACAGAGAACACCTACGGCATGACGATTGCAAGCGGCGTTTCGGCTGACCCGTTCTTCTATGGCGGCGGCTTTACGCTGGTGGAAAACACCGATGGTGTTCTGACCCTCTCCGATTCGCTTAAGAGCGAGGCGCTCTACGGCTATTTCGATGAGGTCAAGAAGATGTTCATCGGCGCTTACAGTGATATTGCGATGGAAGGTGAAGATCCGTTTACCGAGCGCAGAGCAATCTTTGAGGCAGCAACCTTTACTTCCGCGCAGACCTTTACGGAAAAGGGACTCCGGTTCTCGGTTTTGCCGCAGCCGAAGCTGAACAAGGACCAGCTGAACTACGCAACCTGCGCAAGCTTCTGGGTGACCATGTACAGCGTTCCGGTTGACGCAGACAGCACGTTCATGTCCGGCATGATTCTGGAGGCGCTCGGTTCCGAGGCATACAGAACGGTGACCGATGAGCTCTACTACGAAGTGTTCCAGAAGCGTTACAACGCATCGGACAACGTTGACAGCGCCGCAATGTATGACTATCTGTCCGGCTCGGTTGTGTTTGACGCTGCAAGATTCTTTACCGACTACCTGGGCATGTACGCGGCATTCCGCGGCGGCGTAAACGATTCTTCTGACCCGAACGGCTCCTGGTCCACCATCTACAGCGGAAACAAGGATGCCTGGAACCTGAAGATCAATTCCCTCTACAGTAAAGTACAGTAAAGTCAGCTGATTTTTCGAAACTAAAACGAAGGAGATTTCTTATGAAACGGAAACTGTTTGCTCTTATCCTGACCCTTACAATGATCTTTTCCGCGTTCTCCATGTTTACCTTTGCGGAGGAATCCGCATCCACCCCGACCGCAACTCCGGGCACAACAGTGGTTGCAAAACTTGACGGCACCGATATGACCCTGGAAGCTCTGCAGACGGCAATGTCGACAAACGGCTTTGACGGCTATGTTGGCAAGACCCTGACGCTGACCGCAGATATTGTGGTTGCGGAGTTTGCCCCCAAAGCAGTCTTCAAGGGCACGCTTGACGGTGCGGGACACACCATCTCCGGTCTGACCTCTCCGCTGTTCAGCCTCCTTCAGGGCGCAACCGTGAAGTCGCTGACGCTGGAAGGTGACCTTACGCGGAACATCACCTCGACCACCTATCTCGGCCTGATTGCGGCTTCTGCACAGGGCGGTTCCGTTATGGAGTCGATCACCACGAAGGGCTCCATCAAGGTTGAAGGCAGCGGCATGACCTTTATCGGCGGTCTGGTTGGAACTGTTGCCACTGTGACTGCCCGGAAGTGCGTCAACTACGTCAATCTGGAAAACCACACGACGCAGACCTACGGCTATTGCGGCGGTATCTTCGGCAGAGCCTGCGGTGTCAACGGGGAGTCCGGCGATCTGACTCTGGAGCAGTGCATGAACTACGGCAATATGATTTCCGATAAGCAGCCCGGCGCGCACTCGAAGTGCGGCGGTATGGTCGGTACCTGCGAAAACGGCGGAAAGATTACCACGATGACCAATTGCATCAACTACGGTACGCTGACCGCAAAGAGCCAGCTCGGCGGTATGACTGCTGACCTGCGCAGCACCGGTATCTTTACCAGCTGCTACAACTTCGGTAATATGGTCGGCATTGCAAATGATAAGGCTGTCAAGCCGATGATCGGCGGTCTGGTCGGTCAGATTTACAACAACCCCTACACCTCGTTTGTCAACTGCGTCAACACCGGTGACGTTACGGCTCCGAACCCTGCAGAAGATGCGCTTTCTCACGTTGGCGGTTTCGTCGGCATGGTGTGCCGCACAATCGAACTCCGGGGCTGTGTGAACACCGGTACCATCACCGGTAAGAGCAACGTCGGCGGTCTGATCGGTACCTACCGTCTGAACGCTGCTACGACCAGAGACAACGGTCTGTTCAATTCGATTAACCTCGGTCGCGTGTACTCCCTGCAGGCAACCAGACCGGTTGAGAAGGTCGGCGGTCTGATCGGCGCTTACGGCAACAAGCCGAAGGATGTCGTTCTGCAGATCGTGGGCAGCTACTCGATCGTGACTGCCGAGGAGAAGGCGATCGGCTACACCGATGAGCCCAGCTATCAGTTCCCGTCCTCGAACTTCAAGGCTGTCCTGACCTATGACGGTGTGGAAGAGACCGTTGAACAGGGTGAAACGGCTGGCAATTCGTATTTTGAAACGCTGGTTGGAAAACTCCACCCGCTGACCGTTATCACGGCTGATCAAGCAACGGAGAAAATGCCGGTCCTGACGCTGGGCGTTCAGCAGACCAAGGTTGCGGACGGCAAGTTTGACCTGCGCTTTGTTGCCGGTGTCGATTCGCTGAAGTATTCCAAGGTTGGATTTGAACTCGTCCGCATCGAAGCGGGCAAGGGCAACTCCGCGCTTGTTAAGCAGGCTGACAACGTGGTCTATACCTCGCTCAACGGCTACAACGAAAACGGCGAAAAGCAGGTTTACACGGCTGCCGACCTCGGCGTTGCATACCTTGCTGCAACAACGGTTACCAACATTCCGGCAACCGGAACCGTCACCTTCCTGGTGCGCCCGTATGCGGTGTCTCCGAACGGTGAGGTCATCTACTCCGGCATGCCCATGATTCTGACCTACGTAAACGGCGTTCTGCAGACTTCCAACTGATCGGGAAAGAGAGGATACAGAGGATGAAACACAATAAAATCATTGCCTTCCTGATGGCGGGCGCGCTTCTGACCGGTCTTGTCAGCTGCAAGACCTCCGATTCCAACGAAGAAAATACCACCGAGCCCAATACCAAGATTACCACCGCTGCTCCCACCGAGGAGGACACCACCCCCGTTAAACCGGAGAACCCCCTCAAGGAATTTGAGCATACCGTTTCGTTCGCCAAGGGCAACCACAAGGGCGTTCGCCTGTTGGGGCTTAGAGAAGCAACCGATGACGGATTCCTGTGCGTTGACTGGTCCTGCGCCGGCGTGGAATTTACCTACGACAGCAAGGGCGGCGACCTGACCTTCCGCGTTTCGACCAACGAAAACTGCGCATTCCGCGTTTTCGTGGACGGCGCCCCGAAGAACAACTCCGACGGCAGTCCCTACTTCATGAACAACGGCACCCGGAATATGGTCATTCCGGATATGCCCACCGGTATGCACACCGTCCGGGTCATTAAGACCTCCGATGCTGTGACCACCACCGCGCTCTTCTTCAGCATGACCTACTACGGCGACCTGCAGGAAGAGCACGAGAACCTGAACGACCGCGACCTTTACATCGAATTTGTCGGTGACGCAATCAGCGCAGGCTTCGGCACCGTCAGCGGCACGGTCGATCATGACGGCTCGCTCGCATTCCCGTATCTGGTTGCAAACAAGCTCGATGCCGACTATTCGGTCACCGCGCTGAACGGTCTGGGCGTTGTGCTCGGCACCAACAATGCGGAAAAGGTCTACGGGCTGGCAAGCATCCAGCGCGACGGCTCGATGGACTACGGCTTCCAGAGACCGGCTGACATCGTGGTCATCAACCTCGGCTCCGTTGACTTTGCAGGCAAGGACGAGAAAGGTCTGACCGGCGAGGCGTTCCAGGAGGCGTATATCAACCTGATCCGCGCCATCTACCGCAAGAACGGCGAAAAGTGCAAGATCTACTGCCTGTACAACACCGTTAACGACAACTTTGAGAATGAGATTCTCAAGGCTTGCGAACTGCTCGGCGGCGAGGATGCCGGCCTGTTCACCCTGAAGACCGACCGCGCGGCTGGCGCTCTCCCGACTGCGGAAGAGCAGAACACGATTGCGGAAAAGCTGACCGCTCTCCTGAACGAGACCAAGAACCGCGAGATCACCAAGAAGATCGGTCTGCCCGACGGCTACCTGGATAACCAGGGCACCGGCGACGGTTCCAACATCGATTACAACGACCCGAAGTGGAACTAAGAGACCGGATGGCTCTCAGGAACCGATATCGCTAATCAAGATTGCACCCCCGCTGCTCCTTGCAGCGGGGGATTTTTGTGGGGTGGGGACGGGTTATGTGGGGCATATGCTTTTTTGTCCGTCTTGGATAGTGATTGACTGGCTTGCCTCTGCCGTTCGGAGATCCCGCCTGCTGGCGCCCCTCCGG
>USMO01000002.1 GCA_900555785.1 uncultured Eubacteriales bacterium
TGTCAAAGCTGCCGCCGGTCTCCCGGGAAAGCGTGATTGCCTGCCCGATGAGCGCAGCCGTCCGCGCGTCCGCATCGGCAATGCCGTCTGCCGACCGGTTCAGCCGGGAGATGTCGCTGTCCGCAACCGTCAGCGACCACAGCCCGTCCAGTTCCGCAACCGTTGACCGAACCAGCGCAAAGCCCGCCTGCGCTGCCTGCTCGGTCCCATACAGCGTGACCGAAACCGGCGTTCCCATGCCGTAAAACAGGTCGGTCCGCTTCTCATTCTTTCTGCAGGAGGGCAGGCAAAACAGCACCAGAATCAGCGCCAGAATGCAACACGTCATGCGTTTTTCCATCTTTGCATCCCCCTTTCCAATCGCGGCGCCAGCAGGTTGAGCAGCACGCCGGTCAGGCTCCCGCAAATAACCGCCGCCGGAAGCAGGACCGGCAGAAAGCGGGTTGCCAGGTTGGTCATCTCCAACCCCTGAGACGGGCGCGCGACCAGGACGGCTGCGGCAAACAGCTGCCCCAGGTTATGGGCGGCAGCGCAGAATACCGACACACCGACATAGCTGCACCGGCGCAAAATCCGCCGCGAAAGGAGCAGGGCGAGAAACGCCATGCACGCGCCGCAGAACGAGAAGAAGAGCGAGGTCCAGGACCCGAACAGCACGCCGGTGATGCCGACGCGCAGCAAGGAAACGGCGAGTGCGTCAAGCGGGGAGAGCAGGGAAAACGCGAGCACGGTGACGATATTCGCAAAGCCCGGCTTGAACCCGAGAAAATGGGTCAGGGGACCGAACGGAATCAGGTGCTCCAGGTAGGAGAGCATCAGCGCCGCCGACAGAAGCGCCGCGTCAATTGCCACGCGATGCGCGGAGGCGTGCTTCCGTCTATCCGATGATGGCATCGGCATCGCCGTCACCTCCTTCCCGATCGGTAACGGTCAGCCGGACAGATGCCGGCGCGCAGATGACGGTCTCGCCAAGCCCGGAGATCCAGCCGGTGCGCTGGCAGTATTTGTCGGGGCAGTTTGCCTCCGAAACGCAGGCACGACCGTCCAGAATCCGGACAGTCAGCGTGATGTCTCCGGATGTCACGGGGATGTCGCAGTTGACGGACAGCGGGTAAACGCTCTCCCCGTCCGGCGTGCGGATGACCAGCCAGTTTCCGGTGGTGGGTTCCGTTTCAGGGAGCAGGCTACGCAGAACCGGCAGCGTGGCGAGAAGTAGGACCGCAAGGATTACCAGGGCATCAGCAACAGAAAAACGTGTGCGAAACAAAATCCCACCTCCCCAAAGCGTTGTACGAGAATATTATACCAATAAAGCGGGGGATTTGCAAGGGCAAACGGAAAGATTTTTCGGTGTAGACAAAATTTTTTCGGAAAAGGGCTTGACATTTCAGAAAAAAAGAGTATAATATATATGTTGCGCATGAGCGCAGCCATGCGGGAGTGGCGGAACTGGCAGACGCGCACGTTTGAGGGGCGTGTGGTTCACACCATACGGGTTCAAGTCCCGTTTCCCGCACCATAATGCACCAACAAAAAAGATATTTGGTGCGAAAAGCACGAAAAAGCCCCGTTTTACGAGGCTTTTTCGCGTTTTTAGGGAACTTTGGCTTGTGTCAACAAAAATCACAAACCGTAGATATCTCAACATTGTTTTTCGGGTCTAACGGGACTTGAACCCAAACGGTCAAGTTTTTTGAGGACGAAGCCCTATCTGTTGAAAACCCCAACTTTTATAATAGAACCAAAAAGAGCGACTATCGCACCTCATCGGGGGTGGTAGCCGCTCTTTTTACAAAATTCGAACCGTCCGGATTCTCGCCGCCGGGGCAAGCGTTCCCAATTTCCAAACCGCCCAAGGCATCCCAAAAACTTTCCTCAGCCGGGGTTTGTTCCGCGCCCGTCAAACGCACCGCGTCTCGCCACGCAGCATGGAAGAATCAGAAGCACTGTATACAAACCCCGGCTGAGGAAAGTTCGGGGAGGAAGAGGGAGGTTTGGAGGGAGAGGCGTCGCGAAGCGATGGTAGCGGCTTGCCGCGTTGTGGACCTCCTCCGAAAGGGGTCTCCCTCTCCCTCCAAGGTCTTCCCCCTTCTCACTCCCCGAACATCTCCAAATCCACTTCATCGAGGGAGGGGAAGACGAGGTCGGGGCGGTCGGCGGGGGAGGCGGCGTTTACATCGGCGGCAGTGGTCTCGCCGCTGAGCACCAGAACCGCAGTAACCCCGTGGCGCTTGCCGAGCGCAATGTCAGTGTAGAGCCGATCCCCGAAAATGACCATCTGCGACTTGTCGAAACCGGTCGCTTCGCAGATCATGTCAACCGTCTCGCGATAGGGCTTGCCGAAATAAACAGGCACCTTGCTGGTCGATGCCGTGACAAACGCGGCAATTGCACCGCTGTCCGGAATGAAGCCCGTTTCGGTTGGGCAGTTGAAATCCGGATGCGTGGAAAGATACTCCGCACCGCCGCGAATGAAGCGGCAGGCGTTGTCCAGCTTCGCATAGGTCAGCGTCGTGTCAAAACTCGTGACCACAATGTCAGCAGATGCTTCATCCCCGGTCAGCAGCGGAATGCCAGCCGCGCGGAAACTGTTCTCCAGATCCGGCGTGCCAACCAGATAGACCTGCTTGCCGGCGCGGTGACGAAGGAGAAACTCAATCGTCACATCGCCGGAGGTCATGATCTCCTCGCGCGTCGGCTCAAAGCCGAGACGGGTCAGCTTTTCCAGATAGAAAGCAGGGGAGTGCGAGGCATTGTTGGTGAAAAACAGAATCCGCTTGCCGTGCGCGCGGAGATTTTTGATGAACCGGATGGCAAAGGGGAATACCCGGGAGCCGAGGTAAACGGTGCCGTCCATATCGAAAATGAACAGCTGCTTCTGCTGAAGGACCGAGCGGTCCGGATGGTTATCTTGCATGGGAGACTCCTTTTTTGATCAGACTTCCGAACATCTATAATCGTACCATATTTTGCGCGCAATGTCAAGAAGCGCCGGAAAAATTGAAGATGTGACGATATTTTCTGCACGATTGCGCAGAAGCGATGCACAAAGCGGGGGCAAACGTCGACAAAATGGCAAAAAAATCTTGACTTCCGGACGAAAATGTGATACAATAAATCGGTATGCTCCGGTCTGGGACCGGTATCATGAAATAAAGGAAGGACTTCCAATATGGTTCACATTCTCTACAATCCGCTTTCCGGAAGCGGCAAGGGCTTTGACCGCGTGCAGGCGCTGCGCGAGCAGCTTCGCGACAAGGAGTTGAATTTCTGCGACATCCGCGAGGTCAAGGATTACGCAACGTTCTTCGCCGGCATCGGTGCCGAGGACACCCTGGTCATCGCGGGCGGCGACGGCACCCTGAATAAGTTCGTCAATTTCACCGCAGAGCTGACCTATCCCGCCAACCTCTTTTACTACGCAATGGGCAGCGGAAATGACTTCCGCCAGGACGTTGCCCCCGGCGAGGAAGGGCTGATTCCGCTGGGCGAATACATAAAGGACCTGCCGACCGTGACGGTCAACGGCAAGACCTACCGGTTCCTCAACGGCATCGGCTACGGAATCGACGGCTACTGCTGCGAGGTCGGCGACCGACTGGCAAAGAAGTCGGATAAGCCGATCAACTACGCAGGCATCGCCATTAAGGGGCTGCTGTTCCACTATAAACCCACCAAGGCAACCGTGACCGTGGATGGGAAGACCGCGACCTATGAGAAGGTCTGGCTGGCACCGACGATGAACGGGCGCTACTACGGCGGCGGGATGGACATTGCCCCGGCGCAGGACCGCCTGAACAAGGCGCGGACCGTTTCAACCGTGGTGCTGCACGGCTCCGGAAAACTCAAGACCCTGATTGTCTTCCCGTCCATCTTCAAGGGCGAGCATATCAAGCACACCGAAATGGTGGCAGTGATGGAAGGGCATGAAATGACGGTGAAATTCGACCGCCCGGTCGCACTCCAGATCGACGGCGAGCTGGTGCTGAACGTGACCGAATACACGGTGCGCAGCGCAGAGGCATCTGCCGGAAAACCGGAAGAAGCAGTGAGCGCGGAGGCGTAAGATGCTGAATCTGATCTTTTTTGTGCTGTCTGCCGGCGTCAGCGTGGGGCTGGTGGTTGGCATCCCGTCGCTTTCGGCGTGGTGGCTGTTCGGCATGATTCCGCTTGGATACATCCTTGCAACGGCGCTCTATTTCGCGCTTCTGTTCGCAACCGTCCCGTTCCTGCCCAAAGGGGGAGACGACGAGAAATCCAGCCGCTTCTGCCGGTTCATCATCTGGCTGTCGAGCGACTGGCTGATGGTCGCGCTGCGCATCCGGACCAAACTGACCGGGCTGAAGCTGCCGGAGG
Source organism: uncultured Eubacteriales bacterium (assembly GCA_900555785.1). Classification (GTDB taxonomy): domain Bacteria; phylum Bacillota; class Clostridia; order Oscillospirales; family CAG-272; genus UMGS1865. The sequence continues at coordinate 4,357 of USMO01000002.1, forward strand.
AGCCGTTCGTTCTGGTCAGCAATCACCGCTCTGATTTTGACCCGATGGTGGTCCTGCAGAAGACCGGAAAGCGCAACCTGATCTATATCTCCAAGGAGTCGAATTTCAAATTTCCGCTGGTCGGTCCGTATCTGCACGGCGCGGGCTACTACGCCATCGACCGCGAGAACGGTATGCGTGCCCTGCGGACGCTGAAAAAGGTGACCGAGCGCATGAAGGCAGAGGGGCTGGATGTCGGCATCTACCCTGAAGGAACGCGGAGCAAGACCGGCGAGCTGCTGGAATTCAAGACCGGCGCATTCTATCTTGCCAAAAAGGCAGATGCCCCGGTGGTGGTCATGACAACCGAGGGGACTGAGGTGATTGCGCGCAACTTCCCGTGGAGAGGCGCGAAGGTACACCTGAACGTGGTGGAAATTATCAGCCGCGAGGAGGTGGCAAAGCTCTCGATGGAGGAGCTTGCCGCGCACGTCCGGAACACCATTGCGGAGCATCTCGGCAAGAATGTATGAATCGAAGAATAGCGGAATCCACAAATTCGTAGAACGGATTTTGTTGATTCCGCTATTTCTTTGCTTTTTTGTGAAAATGGCTTGCGCCGAGCGCCAATCTGTGCTATAATGATGTTGCAAATTTGTTCTACAGCAAAGGAGATCACCATGAAACAGAACCGAACCGTCAGACTGATTGGCAGATGCGGCGCGCTGGCGCTGGCAACCATCCTTTCCTGCGGCGCTTTTGCTGCCTGCAGCAAGGACAAAGACCCCGACCCGGATGCCGGAAAGGCGACCGGAACCATTGCACCGACCGAAGAGGTGACAACCGCCGATCCCCATCAAAAAACCTTTACCAGCGCGGGCATGACCATCACCCTGTCGGATGATTTTCAGAAGAGCACGGTCCCGGGCTATACCGTCGGATTTGAATCCGATGATGCCGTACTGCTGGCACTCGTTGAAAATGACGATGCGTTGAAGGGCTATACGTTGGATCAGTATGCAAACAAAGTCATTTCCAACAATGCAAGCCTGAAGGGGAAGACCGTGAAGCATGACGGGGGGCTGACGTATTTTGAGTTTGAAAGCACTGCTGACGGCGTTACCTATAGCTATCTGGCAGTGGTCTACCAGAACGGCAGCGACTACTGGCTGTTCCAGTTTGCCTCGCAAAAGAAGGATTACAACAGCATGCGCGCGAATTTCATGAAATACGCAAAGACCGTCCGCTTCAACTGACCGGAAGGGAAGACCGTCTCCGCTTTTGCAAGTTTCCAGCAAAAATCCTGCAAAAAGGAGTTGACAAACGCCGGAAAGTATGCTATAATAATACGGAGTGAAGAAACGACACACAGAGAGCCGGGGTAAACCTCCGGCTCTCTGTATGCGGAATGAAAAAGGAGAGACTGAAATGAAAACCGATATCCTGATTGTCGGTGCCGGTCCTGCGGGGATTTTTACCGCAATTGAAATGCTCCGGCACGGATGCAAGCAGAAGATCGTGATTGTGGAGAAGGGGAAAGCGGTGGAGGACCGCTCCTGCCCGAAGGCGAAAACCGGACATTGCATGAACTGCAAGCCCTATTGCCATATTACAACCGGATTTTCCGGCGCGGGCGCGTTCTCGGACGGCAAGCTGTCGCTGTCCTGCGACGTTGGCGGTGATCTGCCGCAGCTGCTGGGCGTGGACCGCGTGCAGACGGTCATCGACTATACCGACAAGATCTACCTGGATTTCGGCGCAGATTCGCACGTTGAGGGAGCGGAAATCACCGATGAAGTCAAAGAGATCCGCAAGCGCGCCATCCGTGCGGGGCTGCGGCTGGTCGACTGCCCGATTCGCCATCTTGGAACCGAGAAGGCGCACCGGCTCTATTGGGACATCGAAAATGATCTGCGCGACCACGGGGTGGAACTGTACTTCGGCTATGAGTGCAACAATCTGATTCTGGACGGCGACAAATGCCTGGGCGTGACCGTCAACCATGGCGGCGTGACCGAGGAAATTTACGCAAAGCATACCGTCATTGCAACCGGACGCCGCGGCGCGGACTGGCTGGAGCGGCTCTGCGGCGAGCATAACATCGCGCATCTGCCCGGAACGGTCGACATCGGCGTGCGCGTTGAGGTCCGCAACGAGGTCATGGAGTGGGTCAACCGCGTGCTGTACGAATCGAAGCTGATCGGTTATCCGGCACCCTTCAAGAACAAGGTGCGCACCTTCTGCCAGAACCCGGGCGGTTTTGTCAGCCAGGAGAACTACGACAACGACCTTGCCGTGGTCAACGGGCACAGCTTTAAGGAGAAAAAATCGGACAACACCAACGTTGCAATTCTCTGCTCGCATAACTTCTCGGTGCCCTTCAACCAGCCGATTGAATACGCGCAGAAGGTCGGAGAACTGACCAACATGCTGGGTGCCGGACACATCCTGGTCCAGCGGTTCGGCGACATTCTCGACGGAAAGCGGACCTGGGAAAAGGAACTGGCGCAGTCGAACGTCCGTCCCACGCTGCAGGACGCCGTGGCGGGGGACATCACCGCAGCTATGCCGTATCGCGCCATGACGAACATTATCAACTTCATCCAGGCGGTCGATCAGGTCGTGCCGGGCTTTGCGGCGCATGAGACGCTGCTCTATTCGCCGGAGCTGAAGTTCTACAGCAACCGGGTCAAGATGGACGAGCGGCTGAATACGAACATTCGCGGGCTGCATTGCCTGGGTGACTCCAGCGGATGGACCAGAGGATTGATGATGGCATCGGCAATGGGCGTGTTCATGGGCAGAATCCTCGCGGAGGAAGAAGCGGAGTCGGTCTGACCGCGAACGGGCAAAAAATGATCCGGCAGCGTAAAAGCGGCGCAAAACAGCGCAAGAAATCAGCTGCCGGAGCAAGAAATCAGCCAACGGGGCAAAAATATTTTCCGGACTGCAGGACTTTTTTCGCAAAAGGTCTTGCAATCCGGAGAAAAATGTGGTATACTATTCCTGTTCGGACAACGTCCGGCAAAATACGGAGAGATATCGAAGTGGTTATAACGGCCCTGACTCGAAATCATGTACGCATTTGAGTAGTTGTGCCACCGAAAGCCGCCGAAAAGCCTTGATTTTGTTGGATTTTCGCGTGGTTGATGATTTTTCTGACCGGCTTATCTAACGGGATTTCTAAAAAATTGAATAATGATTGTTTCCCTCGTTTTTGAGGGCGAACATATACGGAGAGGTATCGAAGTGGTCATAACGGGGCTGACTCGAAATCAGTTTGCGCGAAAGCGCACAAGGGTTCGAATCCCTTCCTCTCCGCCAAAAAACGCGGTTAAGCCGCAGCAAAAGCCGCAAGGATTTCCTTGCGGCTTTTGTTTTTGAAAACATGGAAGGAGGCACCTATGAGCTATTTAAATTATGAGTTTTTTGACGAGTTTAAAGCACTTGACAATTTATGCAGAGATATCTACGGCGGATCTGTGGACAACAAGCTCGGTGTCACCTTGTATCTTGAGGATATGGACAAAAAAGCCCATCGAGGGTCGATCAATGTTTCCGGATGGGCATCTGATTACATTCGTTTAAAATCGGCGAGAAACATTCGAAATGAATTGGCACATTCCCGCAATTCAATGACCGTTGATATCTGCTCGCAAGAGGATATTGATTTTGTTCGTTCTTTCAGAGCAAAAATATTAAATCAGACAGACCCGCTTGCTATGCTGAGAAAGCAATCAGCTCAGCCTCGTTTCTCAACAACGCCGCACCTCAAACGGCAACCTCAACCGATATATACCCCTCCGGCAAAAAAACCTGTCGGATGCTTTGGTATTGTAGCAGCGTTTTTGATTGTTGTTGCCTGTATTATTGCTTTTTTATTATAGTTTGCCGTCAGCCCAATACCGATACAAAGAGCAAAGGAAGAGCCTCAAGCACATCTTGAGACCATTCCTTTGCTCTTTATTGCTTTGATGCCCGCCTGTAACCCGCAAGTAGTTTTTTCATCTGCACTGTCGCTGTTTTCCGCACGACATCCGGAGCGGCGAGGTACCCGATCAGACTTTGTTTGCTGATGAGTATGATCTCGCCACCGAAAAGCAGTTTTCTTATGAGGGACTGTCGGTTGAAGCAGCGGTAAAGCACCTTGCAAAGTTTGCATCGGATATTTGGCAGATTCATCCCTTCGGCGAGGGAAATACCCGTGCCACCGCCGTGTTTATGATTAAATATATGAAAACCTTTGGCTTCCGTGTCGATAACGATGCGTTCCGTGAAAACTCCTGGTATTTCCGCAATGCACTGGTCCGGGCAAACTATAATAATTTGCAAAAAGGCATTCATTCTACAACAAAATTTTTGGAATTGTTTTTCTCAAATTTCCTGCTCGGCACAAACCACGAACTCAAAAACCGCTATATGCACATTGATTTTGCGGATGAAAGCACTCTCCAAAGTATCAATCCCAAAGTCTCAAAGTATCAATTTGATACTTTAGACTGTACTTTAGAAGAACTTGCGGTTTTAGAATTGGTCGCAAAGGACCCGGCGATAAAACAGCAAGAGATTGCAGAACAAACCGGAAAATCCATTGCAACGATCAAGAGAATTATGAAATCGTTGCAAGATAAAAACTATATCCGCCGTGAAAGCGGCAAGAGATACGGCAAGTGGAAAGTGTTGGTTTAGGCAAGATTTGTTTATTGTTCTTTTCTTGCAAAAACTATTTGCTTGGAATCGCATTAATAGCTGCAGCCAACTCTCTCTGTGGATTCTTAATATGGCCTCGCTTTTCAAATACTGATTGTAAAACATCTGTGCATGCCTCATTATCCATTGTTGTAATGATATCAAGCCACAGGCGTGCTCGGGATGTTCCAACATAGTATATTAAAGAGTTTTCCTTCTCGAAAATCTCTGACGTCACATCTATGAGGATTACAGCATCAGCTTCAAGCCCCTTAAACTTTCGGCAGGTCGAAAATCTATATTTATTTCTATATACGCCGTTTGAAACAAAAGAGCCCAATATGCTGGTGCTTTCGGTTTTGCAAGTTAGGACAATGATATCTTTAACACCTTGTCCTTTCAATGTGTCGATGATAAGGTCAAGTCTTTCTCGAGCCTTTTCAGCAGAATCGCAAAAATGGAGTTTTGCAGGCACACCTTTGATGCAATCGTTTATTAGTTTAGGTTTGCGTTCCGTAACAGGCGCCAATGATGTTGTTGCGATATTCTCCGTATTTCTGCAATTTCTGTACAGTGTCAATTTGCAATCAGCATCGCTTATGTATTGCGGGATTTTTCGTGACTGTACCAATTGCAGTTTGTCATAAAAAATATAGAAACTTGCATTATCTGGTTTAATATCGATTATTATACTCTTCAGTACATCAATAATTCCGGTTTCTTCTACAGCGTCTATACCAAAATCCTGCCCCTCGTCAATTACTATATGCATATAAGGGAAGTTATCAAATACATACATATCTTCCAACACAGATTTCAGTTTCTCGTAATTAGGGGTAATTGTGTTGCAAAGTTTGCACGCCAATCCAGAGATGGTGTAGTAATCAATATTTTCGTGAGCATAGTTTTCAGAAAGATAACTCTTGAGCTGCGCATTGTAACATAGAAACAGCACCTTTTCTCCGGCAATAGCGTGACGTTGTGCTTTTTCAACGGCAATCATAGTTTTGCCGGTCCCCGCAGCCCCGTTAATAACTGCTGTTTTTTGTTCAGAGAGAAAGTTTAGTATTCCGGATTGTTCCTCCAGCATTCGATGAAATACTATTTTTTTGAGGTCTGATTCAAAGGTTACTGATGGGAAGACATTAAACTGCGGGCACAGTATTTCTCGCAAAATTCGATTAACTTCCTGATCTGTCAAATTAGTTTGTTTTCCATTAGGCAACTCCACGGAAAGGATTCTCTCAAGATATGGCCGTGGATTATCCCGAGGCTTATGCCTTTACCTATTATTTGATAGAAAAATATGGGTTTAATAACGTCCTAAACTGTTGCATTAACTATAATTTTGACGGCATTTTCGGCTCAGATTATTCTGTTATAATGGACGAGTTTATGAAAAGTATCGCATAATCGAGGTTATAAGGCAGAATATTCGATTTACGTTACTAACGCTCCGCCAAATAATCAGCCGGATTCCGGTTTTCCGGGTTCGGCTGATTCATATCATGTCACCGGAGGTAGAGCGTCGTAACGCTCGGGGATCGTAAGGCGTAAGCCTTGCAGGCCGCATACCGGATTAGGTGTCGAGTGCGCTCGGTTATTACTTCGTAATAACCGGGTATTTTTTATTTTTTTGGAGGTACATATGAACAACACAAAAGTAACCCTTGCCCCGCTGGAAGCGGGCGACCGTGAGCAGTTCATCCTTGATAATCAGGCATCTTTCAAGTATGGCGCAGTGGAAGAGTTCGGGCTGCGGGACGATCATTTTGAGGAGGATGGAGAGATCATCTCCCGCGCAACCATTGAGCAAAGTATTGATGCACCCGACAGCGAAGCATACCGGATTCTGTATGAAGGCAGAAAGGTTGGCGGTGTGGTGCTGAAAATCGACAAAGAGACACATCACAACGAGCTGGAGCTTCTTTTCGTTTCGCCGAAGGAACACAGCAAAGGTATCGGCTATGGCGCTTGGCTTGCCGTGGAAGCTCTGCACCCCGAAACCGAGGTCTGGGAGACCTGCACGCCATATTTTGAAAAGCGCAATATCCATTTTTATATCAACAAATGCGGTTTTCACGCCGTTGAGTTTTTCTCCGCCATGCACCCGGATCCGAATCCGCCGGAGAAAGACGAACCATCATTCCCCGGCGAGGGGCCGGATGAAATGTTCCGCTTTGAAAAAGTTATGAAGTGAGTTACTGAAAAGTGGTTTGTATTATGCTTGTAACGCAAACCACTTTTCGACTTTTTATTTGGAGACACAACCTAAAAGAGCAAAGGAAGAGCCTCGAGCACATTTTGAGACCATTCCTTTGCTTTTTATTGCTTTGATGCCCGCCTGTACCCCGCAAGCAGTTTTTTCATCTGTACTGTCGTAACTTTCCTCACACCATCCGGCGCGGTGAGGTAGTTTCCGATTTGTCATGATTTCATTATACCACAACTCCTCCCGTTTTTCAACCGTTTCCGCGCAAAACAAAAGCAACCGCACCTCTTTTGACGTGCGGTTGCGTGTTCCGGCGGCGATGCCGGTCGGACTTACCGCATCATTTCGTCTATGGAAATACCGATCAGGTCGGAAATTGCGGGGAGCAGAAAAATATCAGGATAGCAAATTTCCCGCTCCCATTTCGACACCGCTTGGGTGCTGACCCCGAGGCGCTTTCCGAACTCGCCCTGTGTAAGCCTGTGTTTTTTGCGGTAGTTCAGGATATATTCGCCGATTCGGATTTTGTTCTTCATTTGACCCGTTTATAGGTTTCGTGATGACGTGTCATCATACCGAATGCAATCATTTCCCGCCGGATGGTGCAGTAATCCTCGTGATAGCGCAAAATGATTTCGTTTACCTCTTTTTCCGGATACGTGCGGTCCGGGTCGAACTGTTTTAAGATTTCGGACAGCACAATCTCGCGCTTTTTCTGCTGCGTTGGAATCTGCATCAGTCTGCCGTGCCGGAAGAAATTCGACAGGACCGCTTTTCTGTACTTCTCTTCGGTGTCAACGGGCCCTTCGTCCTTTATCAGTTCAAGCAGCGGCTTGTCGAACAGGTCGCGATTCAGGGAATAGATGATATAGAATTGGGAGCGGGAGCAATTGACCATGCCCGCCGATTCCATTTTTTTGAGATGGTAGCAGATGGTGGCTTGGGTGCGGGATAGCTCGCAGGCGATTTTTTCCACATAGGAATCTTCTTTTAAAAGGAGATTCAGAATTTCCAGCCGCGTTTCGTCTGCCAGCAGCTTTAACAGCTCGAGCTTTTCTTTCACATCCTCACTTCCTTTCGCCTCTCTCTTTGTCGTCAAAAGCAAAGACGAACAACCCGTTTTGCACGCGGTAATCCCGCCACATCTTCAAAATGCCGTCCAAGACGTCCTTTTTGATTTTTGCTTTGAAAATTTTTTGCGGGTCGCCGTCCTTTTTGGCTTGCTCCAGGTCGGTTTGGTAGAGATCATAAAAGTTTGCCCGCATAAATACTTCGGGGTAAAGCGAAACCGCCATGAGCTCTTTTCGGTCATCGGGCAACGCTTGATAATAATCCGCTATCTCGGGAAATTGCCCCGCCAGATTCTGAAATCTCGCAATCATCAGTTCGGCTGCCCGGTCGGTTCCGGAAATCAGCCCCGCAGCGATTGCCACATGATAAATGCCAGCCTTTAGTTGCAGGGCGCCCCGCTCGGTTGGGCGGTTTTTCTCTACCGATGCCGCCTCCGCTCTGCAGGCGTCGTACTGTTCTTTTGTAACCGTCAGGAACCCGTTCAATATATCCTGTTTGTTCATTTCAATTTTCCACCTTTCTTTTGTTGCCGGCTATACTGATATTATACACGTCTAATCACTTGTTGTCAAGACTGTTTCGACAAATTTCGAATCAATTGAACCAATGGTTGAAAAGGGGGACTTTCCGATGCCAAGGAGGGCGGCTATGTGCTGGGACAAAGCGTTCGGGATGATCGGTCATCTCCTGCCGCAGGGCTTCCATATCACACATCCGCAAGGAATACCGATGCGTTTTGTTGCCGTTGTCCTCGTAGCAGATATAGCCGTTTCTCAGCATATACAGGAATTTTCGCTTGGATATATGCAGGTAAAATGTGATGGCCTATATATCCGTTTGTCGCATCCGAATCGTCAAATTACCGCTCCGGGGTCGGATGACCGTGGAGTTTTCCGTTCTTTCAATATGTCCCTGCAGAACCGGGACGGAATAGGAAAAGCCTTCATGGCAAAAACGCAGTTCCGTTTCGTCGACCGAAAGAAGCTGGTTTCCGGTTCCGAATTCCAGCAAAAGATCCGAGGCACCCCTTGCGGAAAATCCGTTTTCGTCCATTGTCAGAAACCAGGTTGCACCATCATCGTTTGTAACGGTTACGGTCAGTGTATCGGCGGTTTCGTTTTGAGACAGGGCGATTTCCGATACTTTTCCCGCAAAGCTCCATGCGCAGTTTTGTTCCGGCGTGATGCAGCGACGGCGATCGACTACGGGCAGATTGTCGTAGGTTGCGCTCCATTCGGTGCAGGGCGCTTCAAGGTAACGTTCCCGATAGCGATCGTCAAAAACAAACAGATCGCGGAAAAACAGCCTGCCGTCCCGCAGGAACAGATTCCCGCGCCAGAACCGACTGCTGAACCAAACCGACCGGATGCCGTTTCCCGACCAATCGGTCAGCGCGGAAAGCGCTGCCGGCGGGGTATCCCTGTAAGTTTCGCGGAAACGTCTGCCGGTTTCTCCCAAGGTTTCAATGGTCAGTTTGCCTTCGGATTCCCATTTTTTCGCCAGCTCCAACTGGAGACGGTAGCCGTCTGCAATTCCCTCCCAGCCGAAGCTGTTTTCCTGCCCCGTTGTGGCATGACTGCCGGAAAGAGACGGGTTTTCGTAGTATTCGCGGAAGTACCACTCCATGACATCCCGGCTCTTTCCGCTGTCCCAAAACGGTTCCATTGTATAGCATCCGTTCAGGCGCGGGTGATTCTCGCTGTTTTTGTTTTCGTCATAGCCGTAAATCGGGTCAATCCCGAGCATCCGGAAAACCGGTGTTCCGATACGGGTCTGCGCACTTTGCGAAGGGCAAAGCGCATTGTTTTTGGAGGGATAGTATCCGCCGCTGTAGTATCCGCCCCAGAGCGTGTAGGCATCCACTGCCAGTTGCTCGCGGCAGATGCAGAATGCGTCCATGCGGTATTTTTCGCTCATGTATTGCATGGAGTAGGCGTCCAACAGCCATGACCCCGCAACGGTCGGATTATAACCGAAGGTTTCCCGGAACAGGCGAAAGGCTTCGTCAATCAGCAGACGGCGTTCCGCTTGGGTGTAGGCTTCCAGGAACCCGGGGTTGACGTACCAATCCCAGTCATAGCCCGGTCTGCCGCGCCATTGGATTCCGACGCTTTCCGTCAGCGGACGGACGATTTCGAACCACAACCCAAGTTCCGTGTCCCCGTCCATCCCTTCCCGGACAGCCGTTACCAGATCTTCGCGCAGGAGGGCGTCGTATTGGAACAGAAACGTATGCTTGATGCCGGCTTTGCGGTCGGCAGCGATTTCTTCTTTGACCGGAAGAAGCAGGTCTTTCGGTCGGCGCGGCTCACAGCCGCGGATAAAGTTGACAAAATTCAGTACTGAACGGCTCATAAACAGTCCTCCGGTTTTGTTTTGCGTTGATTTGTTCGTGAATTTCGCAGACCGTGCGGTCACATCGGATCTCGCACAAAACGTCTGCGGGGTGTGTAACGGTCAGCTGAATGCGGTTTTCGGTCCGTTGCCATGCAACCGCGACGGTTCCGCCCGGAAGCGCATAGGATGCCTCGGCAGAATCCAGTTCCCGTACAAAGGACGGATGCACCTGTATCCGATGGCAGTTGACGATTTCCAATCCGGCAAGGGATCGGATGAACCACCGTACGACATCGCCGAGAAAGTGATGGTTGTGCGAACCGCATTCCCGCCCGTCCTCCGGCTGGAAGGATTCGACCATAGCGGTTTCTCCGCGGTCGAGCAGATTCCGGTAAGAAGGAAAGGCTTTTCCGGTGACCATGCGATAGGCGGTTTCGCTCTCTCCGAAGTCGGACAGCACATGGAACAGCGTGTGCATACCGAGAAATCCGCAGTCGAAATTGCCGTTGTTTTCCCGGATGCGTGTCATCAGAAGTCCGAATGCTTTATCCCGTTCTTCCGGCAGAAAGATACCGTAATAAAGTCCCATCGCCTGCGCGGTCTGCGTTCCGTTTGCGAGCATTCCGGAGTTTTTGTCAAGAAGCACCCTGCGGATGCTTGCAAGCATTTCATCCCGCAGGGACGCCGCATCGGCAGCGTCCTTTGTCCGTCCGATCGCGGAAAGCATTTCAGCCGCTTTGTTTGCCATATCCATAACCATGATGCTGTCCGTTAGGGCAAGCGGCGTGTCATATCGGCTTGACTTTTTGCCGACCGGTACCCAGTCGCCCAATCCGACGGAAACCGTACCGTCCTCATTCCGCCGTGTGCGGATATAAGCGAAATAACGGAGCATGGCATCGGCGGTGACGGTGATTGCGCGGGTGTCGCCCCGCAAACGCCAAACGGTGTAGGGGAGGTTGACCAATACGCTGTCCCATGCGGGACCGTTTCCCCACGCAAAGCCCCAGCCGCCGGTCGGAACGATGCCGGGAAGCGCGCCGTCCTCCCGCTGTGCCGCTACGATGCATCGAAGCCATTCGAGATAGCTTTCGGTTGTATCGAACAGCAGGGACATCTGCGGCGCCGACATAGAGGCGTCACCGGTCCAGCCGTTTTTCTCCCGGTGCGGGCAGTCGGTCGGGAAGTAGTAAAAGTTGGAACGGTCGGAGTTGACGATCATGTCGAAAATGCGGTTGACCGTTTCGTCCGAACAGGAGAAATGCCCCGTGCGTCGCAAGTCGCTTGACAGCACCGGGTACGAAAGCAGACCGGCGGTTGCCTGGTCGGGACGGACACCGAGAACGAAGGCATAGCGGTAGCCAAACCATGCAAAGGATGGCTCGTAGGTCTCATCACCGCCCCGGGCATGATATTCCACGCGGGAAAAATCGGTGAAATAGAAGGGATATTTTTCTACGGGCTGATTATAGAGGTTGGACTGATCGAATTTTCCGTCTTTCAGTCGCTCACAGAATTTGATTACAACGGTTTGTCCCGGCTCTGCGTCCGTCAGGTGCAATTGACAGATGCCGGCGGTGTTCCTGCCGAAATCATAGAGGTAACCGCCGTCGCAGGGAGTGACGGATACGGGAGAGAGCGTTTCATAACGGCGGATCGGTTCCGCATGACATTCGCAGAGTTCACCGCGCGGTGTATCGGCAGGCAATGCAGGCACCCAGCCGGTTGTGTCAAAGCCCGGAAGATTCCAGCCGGGGAGTTCCAGCCGCGCATCGTAAATTTCGCCCAGCCGGTATTCGTCAAACAGGATGGGGGAGGGATGGGTCAAAAAACGACTGTCCGCATAAAAGGACAGGCTTTTGCCGTTTCCGCCTGCCTGAAATTCAAGCGCCAGCTTCGGTGCAGACCGCCACGGAGCTTTGTCAAAATCCCAGACCGCACCGCCGAAATCGTTTTGAAATCCGTTTCCGAGCAGGATGCCGAGCACATTTTCTCCTTGCCGCAGATAGGGGGTGAGGTCATAGGCATCGAAGTACATCCGGTCATCCGGATTGCTGATATAGGGCGCGAAACAGCCTTTGGTTATTTCCTGCCCGTTTATCCATAAGCGGTAGAAACCAAGCCCACAGATTTTTAGATCTGCAGATTTTGGTCTGAAACCCAAATCAAACGCCCGCCGCAGATACGGAGCGGCAACATGATGCGTAAAATCACAATATTCCTGTGTGGCACAGATAAAGCGCTTTTCCATTTCGGCTCTCCTTTTTGAAATCGGATTATTACCTTTATTATACAACTTTTTGACAGTATCTGCTTTATCATTTGAGAAGATATTATTTACCGTTTATCGCAGGTGTGCTCTTTATGACAGATCAACAACTGTGAAACAATCAATTTGCAAATGATAAAGACAAAACAGCTTTTTTGTACTACAATAAAAAAGGGCAAACCCCGATAGGGAGGTATATCATGAAGAAAATCGGTTTTATTGACTATTACCTGAGCGAATGGCACGCGAACAACTATCCGGCATGGATCAAGGAGATCAATCCGGAGTTTGAGATCGCTTATGCATGGGCAGAAGTGGATGTTTCCCCGGTGGACGGTGTAACAACCGATGAATGGTGCGAGAAATTCGGCGTAGAGAAGTGTGCATCCATTGAGGAGGTCTGCGAAAAGGCAGACTATCTGATGGTGCTCTCGCCGGACAATCCGGAGCGGCATTTGGATTACGCAAAACGGGTATTCCCCTGCGGAAAGCCCTGCTACATGGATAAAACCTTTGCGCCGGACGCAGAGACTGCAAGAGCCATCTTTGCGCTTGCAAAGCAATACGGTGTAAAGCTGTTCTCTTCTTCCGCGTTGCGCTTTGCGGATGAGTTGATCGACTGGCAGGAGCCGCTCCGCTCGGTGACCGTAAGCGGTTCCGGCAGACGGGACATTTACATGATTCACTTTGTGGAGATTGCCGTGCGGTTGATGGGCGCGGATGTGGAATCGGTTATGGCACTGTCGGGAAGCAAGAATACGGTGCTTGCCATGAAGTACCGGGACGGACGGATTGCAAACCTGTGTATGTATGACACCAAGCACGCGCCGGGATTTGCCATCTCTCCCGAGAGCACGGATCCCGAAAAGCGGCTGAACTATGTCAATATCGGCGGCGATTTCTTCAAGCGTCTGATCGCATCCATTCTTGCGATGTTTGACGGCGCGGATGTTCCTGTGAAACCGGAGGAAACCGTAACGGTTATCGGTGTGATGCAGGCGGCAAGAACCGCAGCGGAGCACCCATGGGTGGAAGTCAGACTATAAAGAAAAAAGCGAAAGAGGCAAAATGCTTCTTTCGCTTTTTTGCGGAATGTCGCTATCGTTAGCTTTCCGCTCCGTAGAAAAGCGATTTTCCGGAGACCAATTTCGCCGTTTGCCCGTCCGGCAGAATCAGTTCACCGTCAATGCCGTCCGGCAGGTCGATTTCATAGCGCACCTGCCCTTCTTCAAAATGCCACGAGACGGAAATCTTTCCGGCGGGAGAGATAACGGAGCCTGCGGCAAAACCGAGCCGCCGGTCAGGGCGCGGGGTGATGCGGACGCGGCGGTAGGCAGGCTCCGCGGGGTTGATTCCGAGCGCCGCGCCAAAGACCCAGTCGAACACACAGCCGTAGGAATAGTGATTGAAGGAATTCTTTTCGTCGTCCCAGAAACTGCCGTCCTCGCGGATGCCGTCCCAGTGTTCCCAGATTGTGGTTGCGCCGCGGTTGACCGAGAACAGCCACGACGGATATTTTTCCTGCAAAAACAGGTTGTAGGCTTCCTTCAGATGTCCCGTTTCGGTCAGAACATGGAGCAGATACGGCGTGCCGACGAAACCGGTTGCCATACAACCGCCGTTCTGCCGGATCATCTCAAGCAGGGTATCCGTCAGCTTTTCCTTTTCCGCGCTGCCTTCATACAGCCCGAAGTGCAGAATCAGCACGATTGCCGTCTGCGTCTGTCCGATGACACGGCGGTTGGAAGACAGCCCGTCGAATTTCGGATAGAGGACAGGCAGCCCATCCTTCATAAAGAGCTTGCGGAACGCCGCGCGGATATTGCCGTGCAGGGTACGGTACGCCTGCATATCCATGCCGAGCACCTCTCCCGCGCTGACCAGAATCTGCGTGACATATGCGAAATAGGCGCTTGCGATCAGGTCGGTCTGCGTAGCGCCCTGACGGACGGCGGGGGACAGATCGGCATCTGCCGCCAGCCAGTCTCCGTAGTGATCGCCGCCGAGCCACAGATATTCCTCGGGTCCCTGCGCATGGATGAAATCTACCCATTTCTGCATCATGGGGAAGTGGCGGGCAAGCAGATCTTTGTCGCCGTAAGCGCGGTAAAGCTCCCAGGGGCAGATGACCGTTGCATCGCCCCATGCGGCGGAAATTTTGGTTCCTCTGCCGGGCACTTTCGGCACAACGCCGTAAATGCCGCCGTCCGCGTTCTGCTCCGACATCACATCGTTCAGCCATTTCGTAAAGAACCGTTTGACATCATAATTGATAGCCGCCGTGCGGATAAAGACCTGCGCGTCGCCCAGCCAGCCGAGCCGTTCGTCGCGCTGCGGGCAGTCGGTCGGAATGTCGATGAAGTTGCTCCGCTGTCCCCAGAGCGTGTTCTGATACAGGCGGTTGACCTTCTCGTTTCCGCAGAGGAAGAAACCGGTCTCCTTCATGTCGGAGCAGATCGCCACGGAGACAAAGTTTTCGGGGCGGATCTCCTCTCCGGCGGGGAATTCCTCGATCCGGATGTAGCGGTAACCCTGAAAGGTGAAATGCGGCTTGAGGACGCGCGACGTGCCGTCCAGCACATAGGTGTTGCGGCATTCGGCAAGCTCCAGATTTTTGGTGTAGAAGTTGCCATCGCGGTCGAGCGTTTCGGCGTGGGAAAGCGTTACGCGGTCGCCGGGAGCTCCGGTGACGGTGATTTCCGCGTATCCGGCAAGGTTTTGCCCGAAGTCAATCACGGTCTCGCCCTTCGGCGTGCGGATCAGCGCCTTGGCGTGAACCCGCGCAAGTTCGCGCACGGGAACGCCCTCGTCGGGAATCAGCCGGGCGGCGGGAGCGGCGTCGGGAACGGCATTGCCGAGAGATTCTTCTTTAGCCGTAAAGTCATCGGTTTCTCCGTGGTAGAATTCCGCGGAACGAATCGCATTCCGGTATACTCCCCAGCATTCGTCGGTGACGAGCCCCGTGACCGTGCCGTCCGCCTCCGTGACCGAAAGTTCCGCCGCAAGCGAGATGTGGTCGGCAAAGATATGGTTGGTGTTGCCGCGCCCGAGGAAACCGACCGCCCAGCCGTTGGCGCACTGGATTTCCAGTCGGTTTTCTCCCGGAACGGCGAGGGGGAGCAGATTGTAGGTCTGCACCTGCAGGCGGTTTTGGTATCCGGTAAAGCCGGGGGCGAACAGCGCATCGCTGACGGGCGTGCCGTTGAGCGTGACGCGGTAAATGCCGACGCAGGTGACGGCAAGGGAAAGCCCGGTTTCGCTTCCGGTCAGCCGGAATGTGCGGGCAAAGACGGGGCAGGGGCTGATACCGATCTCCTGCGGGGATCGGATCCATTTTGCGCATGAAAGCATTTGATTTTCTCCTTATTTTGAATGAGAATTGTTCTTATTATTTGTTTTCTTTCCTTGAATCGCGGGGACTGATGCCGAAACGAAGCCGATATGCCTTTCCGAAGGAATAGACCGAGGAATAGTTCAGCATTTCCGCAATCTCGGTTACCTTCAGGTTTTTGTTGCGGAGCAGATAGCGCGCGGTGTTCAGCTTCTTGTCGCAATAGTAGCGCCGCAGGGTGATTGACGTGTTGGCGCGGAACAGCGTGGAGAGATAATTGTAGCTGTAGCCGAAATATCGGGCAACCTCTTCCAGACTTCGGATGGAATAGATGTGCGTGTCAATGTAATTCATGATTTTGCGGCAGAGAATTTCGGAGGGAATCAGCTGCCCGGACGGCTTGTCCGGTTTCTTCTCCCGGAAGTCACGGAGCAGATACAGCAGCAACTGTGAAAAGATACTGCACAGCAGGGCTTCGGAATCGGGCTGTGGGGAATCCACTTCCGGAATGGCATTTGCAACCAGTTGCCCGATCCGGTCGTCCCGAAAGACGCGGTTTTCCGGCAGGTAGTTGGCGGCAATCAGTTCTTCCAATGCCTGTATCGTGTCGGGTGCGACCGAATTGAACGCGAAAAAGTCGAATTTCAGCGGGGTATCCGTATCCGAGACGATTTTGTGAATATCGGCAGGGAAAGAAAGATAAATATCCCCGGTGGAGATGTGGGACGCGATATTGTTTGTGTATACGGTTCCGGAACCGCCGATTGCGATGGTCAACTCAAACAGATTGGGGTGAACGTGTGACGGGATGACCGCACCCGGGGTACAGTATGCTCTCCCGATCTGATGAAGCTGAAAGGAATCATACAGCGGTTGGTTAAAAAGCCACTCTTTGCAAAAATGGTAATCGAACAGCATATTGGCTCACCTCCTCCTCCTTTTTATTATACCGAAAAAAGGAGGCTTTGTCAACGGTTTGTTTGATAATGTCAAATAAAAAGGCAGAAAATGGAACAAAACGGGCGAAATTGTAAGAAATGATATCTTTTTGCGTAAGAAAAGGCATTTACATTGGAATTGATGTGTTGTATAATGAATGCAGAAGTGAAGCGTGTATTTTCTACTTTTTGCACAAAATTTTCATGCAGATCCAAAAAGAAGAAAAAAGCTTTCACGGATGCACAAAAACCACACAAAAAAGAAAGGAGGTTTCTGTGGCAGAAGCAATGCCTCATGGTAACCCGTAATCTTCTCGAATTCTAATTTTAAGGAGGCTTTTTTACAACAATGAAAAAAAGAACCAAACGTCTCATTGCGGTTTGTCTGTTCGTATTTCAGGTTGCACTCGTGTTTGGCGGCATCTCTGCTTTTGCAGGGCTGAACACCTATGAGGACCTCAGAAGTTACAGCATCTACCGCGTTGACCCTTCCAAGATGACAGCAGACGGTGTTGTCGGTGCTGACGAACCGTGGGAGAAGGTTCCGTTCAGTGAACCCGTTCGGGTCTACTGGCAGAATCTTGTACCGGATGAAACGCCGGCGAAATTCAAGGCACTTTGGGGAAGCGACGCTTCCGGTGCGTACCTGTATTTCTGGGCGGAACTGAACGATCCGGACGGTACGTACAACAACGGCGACATTTTCCAGTTCCTGGTTGACGAAACAGGAACGAGCACCAGCCCCTGCCAGGCAGGCGGCAGTGCAACAGGCCCTTGCCGCAGAACCACGATTCTTTCGCTCCGCGAGGAAACAAAGACGGTCGGCAACTGGTTCGAATACACCGTGAAGCGGACCAATGACGGCAAGGACGTAACGGTTGAAGCAAAGTACACCTTCTCGGATGCGAAGTACGCAACGGCGAATGCCGAAATCGGTCTGGACTTCCTGACCCAGCGGACAAACAGCGAAGGAAAGTGCATCACCCAGTGGGCTTGGTGCAACAATGATGCCCAGAGCAAGCCGAACATTGCGGGGCGCGCTACGCTGAAGAAAATCAACGCGGTTGACCTCGGCACGGTTGTGGATGAGGATGACGATGCGGTGTTCTACAATGCGGGTCTTGCGGTTGCAAGCTGCAAGAAGGACGCAGACGGAAACGTGACGCTTCCGGCAGAGGCTTCGGGCGCGGCTGTTTGCGCATGGAAGAACCGCTCGGACAACAAGCTGTATGCGGCGGGCAGTACTTACAAGGTTTCGAAGGCAAACGAGAAATTCGATGCGGTAACACCGAATGTTGCGCTCCTGGAGGGGGCGAGAGTTCGTTTTGCAACAACCGGCGCGCTGAAATTCGAAGGCACGATCGAAGAGTTCGATGATGTTAAGGACTATGTGAAGAAGGTTGGCATTCTGTTTGTCAAGACCGCGGATCTGACCGAGGAGATCGCAGGCGCAGGCGCAACGCCCGCTTCGCTGACTGCTGCGGGGATTTCCTTCCAAAAAGCGGAGGCGGATGCCGCAGCGAGCTTTGAGGGGGTTCTGGAGAACCTGACCGACAAGAATGAGATGTGGTCTGCTCTGCCGTATGTTACGGTGGAACTGGCAGACGGCACAACGACCGAATTTGCAGGTACTTATACGGAAGAGAACAATTCGAGATCGGTTGCAAAAGTTGCGCAGGCGGCTTACGAGGATCGTTCTCAGCTCAAAAATACCGGCTATAAGAACAAAGTGGGCAGTGAATTCGGCGTGACGGGCTTTGAAGTGCTTTCTTTCAGCCCTTATAACAAGACCGAGCTTGCAATTCTCAAAAAAATCCTTGGAGAATAAAACACGGAGGATATTGCTATGAAAAACATTCGCAAAATTGTTGCCGCCGCGCTCGTAACATTTCAGGTTATTCTGACTGCGGCAGTCGGATTTATCCCCGCAAGCGCAGAGGCGGGAACACAAGGGAACGCCTATTCCTATCAAGTGTACAAGGCAGATGCGCCGATTACGGTAGACGGCGCGGTAACGGAAGGCGAGGCATGGGACAATCTCCCGTGGTCGGAAAATTTCAGTTGGCGTTGGTGTCAGAACAATTGGCATCTGAAGTCGGACTACATTGCTTCTTTTAAGTCGATGTGGTACAAGAATGCCGACGGAGAAGCATTCCTGTATTTCCTGTTTAACATCAACGACGAGGACGGTTATACGAACGGTGACAAATACGATTTCGGTATTGACGAAACCGGTATGGCTACGGGTGGACCGGCAACTGCTGCAGATGCAACGATGCGTCGTTCGGGCGGAACTTCTCTTGCAGAAGGAACGCTGAGCAAGAACACAAGCAAGGGTGACTATTATATGAAGCACGCCGTAAAGCGTGTTGACGCGGAACACCGTGTGACCTTGGAGATTGAATATAAGTTCTATGCTCCGGAAAACGCTGCGGACGGAAAGACGGTTGGCTTTGAAATCAACATTGAATGGCTGACAGACGGACAGTCGAATGCAATTTGGAGCGGCAACAGAGCCACCAGCTGGGGAAGTTGGAACGAGGCGAAAAATTACGGCGCATTGAAGCTTCACGATGCGGCTGCAACCACAAGACGGGCTGCCAATATCTATAACGGCAATGAAGTCGTTGTGTCTGCCGACATTACCGAGAACGGCAAATTTACCCTTCCGACAACCTTTGCGGCTTCTTCTAATCAGCTCGTCGGTTGGAAAGACGCGGAGGGCAAGCTCTACAAGCCCGGTAAGGAACTCACCGGACTCACCGCGAGCGCAACCTTTACGGCTGTGACCGTTGATTTCAAAACGCTTGACGGTGCGGCTGTCCGTTTTGCCGATCCTACGGGACTGCGTTTCTACTCGCAGGCTTCCAAAGCTGATTTTGACACGCTCGGCGCGGCTCTGACCGCAACGGGGACGCTGCTTCTTCCCACCGATATGCTCGGCGAGGGCGCGCTGACGCTGGAGGCGCTTGCCGATAAGAAAGAGAGCAAGGATTACCTGAACATCCCGAACAGCGGCTGGCTGAATGCAGAAACGGCAGAAGCCGACGGTTACTATCAGTTCAGCGGCGCAATCGTGAACATCAAGACTGAAAACTACGATCGCAACTTCTCCGCTGTCGGTTATTTCACCGTGACCTATGAGAACGGCGAAACCGCAAACTTCTACGGCGGCTATAAGGCGGCGAACGCAACCAGCGTTAAGACGGTTGTAACCAAAGCGCTGGAGGAACTTGCCGCAAATCCCGGTAAGTATACCGATGCTGAAAAAGCCATTCTCGAATCCTACACGAAATAAAAGGAGAAACACACAATGAAAAAGAAGTATTCAATTCCGTTTGCGGAAGCCATTCATTGCGATTTCTGCGATATTCTGACTTCTTCCGACACCGCTACTGAAACCGCTACCAATGCAGTGGGCCAGAAGGGCGGCAGTAACGGCGACTGCTACGGCGATGATTGCTTTCCAAAATAAAATGTCTGACAGATAACGGAGGATTTACCAATGAAAAAACTGACAGCAGCTATTCTTGCCTTGCTGATCTGCGTTTTTGCGTTTGCTTCGTGCGGTTCGGATAGCAACAAGCCGTCCGATACGACGCCGAACACGACCGATGTAGGAACCAAGCAGCAGGATGAGACACCGACAAAGGCAAATTCCGGAAACGAAACCTCTGCGCCTGAATCGACGCGTGAGTGGTCCGACCGCTATTGAGCTATTGATCTTTGGTTACAGACGGCGCATCGCGCCGTCTGTAACTTGTAAGTTCGTTACAGAAAGGAACCAATATGAAAAGATTTATCAGCCTTACCCTTGCTCTTCTGATGGTGCTCGGCGCGATGGCGCTGACCGCCTGCAAGAAAGACTCCGGGAAGAACCCGTCCGGTACAACAAACAGCACGGCTCAGACCGAAGACCCGAACGTCAACGCGGACGAGCACTTCGATGTCCCGAAGCAGGAAATCGGACGCGTGATGACCGCCCTGACCTACAACAGCACCATTCCCGAATTCGGCAAAGAAGAGGACGAATCGGGTGACTCCGTCAACTATGCGCTGGTTCAGCGGGACAACATTGTCAAAGAGCACCTCGGCATCGAGATGAAGGTTACCTCCATTGAAGGACAGTTCGGTTCGATGACCTCCTTCATCGAAACCGTTACCAACACGGTGTTCGGAAATGTGGAGGCATATGACATTGTCGGTGCATACTGTCTGATTCCCGTGTCCCTTATGGTCACTGGAATCACCGAAGATCTGAATACCGTTGAGAATGTGGATTTCTCCAAAACATGGTGGTCGGATTTTATTCATGACGCGGTTACCCTGAACAATAAAACCTACTTCATGTCGGGTGAACTTTCCGCAAACCTGCTGTACAACATGCAGGTCATGCTGTTCAACACCAGTCTGCTCGAAAACTACAGCGACCTGACCAAAAACGATCTGTACAGCCTGGTTGACAATAACGAGTGGACCATTGATCGCTTCTTTGAGATCGCGTCCGCTCTGTCGCTTCCGTCCGATACCGTTGACGCGGTGTCCAAGATCTACGCAGTCGGAATGTCTGACCAGAACCAGCTGGACAGCTTCTATATTGCATCCGGACTGCATCTGTTCGAGATTCAGGACGGTTCTCTTGCAGTTTCGCAGGATACCACTTCCAATAAAGTTCTGAGTCTGTTGGAAAAGGTGAAGAATGCGGCATACGACTCGCAGATTTTCAACATCAACGGCGGAACGACAGGCTTCAAAACCAACAAGGAAGTCTTTACGATTGCCGCTGTCAAATACGTTAAGACCGATTTTAACGAAATGAGGGATATCGGGCTTCTCCCGTTCCCGAAATATTCGGAGGATGATTCCTACCATACCCTGCTGGGCAATGACCATGCGGAATATTTCATCACGACCAATGTAAAGAACAAAGCGGAATCGGGTGCATTCCTGGAAACGCTTGCCTACGCCGGAAGCATTCAGATCACTCCCGATGTTTACTACCGGATCATGAAAAAGCAGTACAGCAAGGATCCTGATTCTTCGAGAATGTTCGATATTATCCGCGCCGGAACCACCACCGAGTTCGGAATCCTGAGCTATAACCTCTTTGAAGGAGGCAATGCGCCCGCTTCCATGTTCCGTAATGCGGTTCTGCTGAAGAGAGACTGGGTCTCCTATTACAAGGAATCGTTTGAATCTCCGATGGCAAAGGTCGCGGATCAGCTGAACGCATTCTTTGAGGATTGAGGTGCGCCGGATGAAACAACGCAAGCCCAATCGCTGGGTTTTGATTCCGACGCTGCTTCTCCTGCTTGCTGTTTGTCTGGGGCTGTTTTCCTGTCAGAACACAGAGCAGCCCCCGACCCCCGGGTCGGACGGAAGCGCCGGCGGAAGTACCGCTGTTTCGGAGACCGAGACCGAAACTGCGGACGGCGGTAATACCGTCAGAAATGTGACGCTTGCAACGGGCACGAAAGCCGCTTTTACCGTTGTCCGTCCCGATGGCTGTTCTTCTGCTCTCGAATCAACCGTTGCCTCGTTGGTTGATACCCTCCACCGTGCAACGGGGGCGTGGTTTGTATCCACAACCGATTCCGATTTCAGCGAAACGCCTGTTGAAAGCTCGATGGAGATTATCATTGGCAACTGCTACCGTGCCGATACCGTGCGGGTGTTGAAGAGTCTCAAATATAAGGATTATGAAATCTGTCTGACGGAAAACAACATTGTGGTTGCGGCATACACCGATGAAGCCGCTATCAGTGGCGCACAACGTTTGGCACAGATGATCGAAAGCAACACCGTAAAGGACGATCGTAGCGCGGTTCTGACGTGGAAAAAGGACTACACCTATCGGGCGTTGATCTATAAGCTCAAGGATATCACGCTGAACAACGTTTCCGTGCAGAATTTCCGCATCGTTTATCCTGCCAAGGATTCGGTTGCACAAAGCGTGGCAGAGAATATCCAAACGGTAATCGGTGAAGTCTGCGGAGCCGTTCCGGAGGTCGTTCCGGATTCCGAGCCAAAGGCAGAGCATGAGATTCTGGTTGGAAATACCGCCCGCAGTACAGAGGAAACCGCTTCGGCAAATCTGCAGCAGGGGCAGTATCTGATGCTGGCAAAAGGCGGAAACATCTATTTTATCGGTTCGTCCGCAACGCTGACAACCACCCTTGTAACGGAATTCAAAGCGTATCTGGATGCGAAAAAAGGAGTACTGGACGATATGAATGAACGGAAATCTCTGAATGTTCCCGGTGAGTTTGCCGCAAATGCCGGGGATGTGCGGATTATGGAATACAATGTTCTGGTGGAATTCGCAGGTTGGGGTTCGGGTGGAAAAATTCCTGCCGATGTGAATCTGCGCAAGGGGATCATCGCTTCGCTGATCAACGGCTATTCGCCCGATGTGCTCTGCCTGTGCGAGTTTTTCGACACATGGAGTCAGGAACTGCCGCCGCTGTTGGATTCCAAGTACAAATTCGTAAGCCTGACCCGCCCGGACGGACTGTCCAACCGGACTTCGCTGGTCTATAACTCCGAAACGCTGACCCTGATTGAGGGTGGATACGAGGATATCAGCATTCATCCGACAACAGACGCGCCTTGGAACGATGATGTGAACCATCGCGTCATTATGTGGGGCGTTTTTGAAGTGAAGGCAACCGGAAAGCGCTTTATGACGCTCGGAACGCATTATACCTCCACGGCAAGCGCGACTTCCGAACTTACGGCACAGGAGCATCTGGAAGCACAGAAGGTGATGCAGGCAGAAATGACGCTCAAGCGGCTGGATACGCTGAAAAAGACCTACAATGTGCCCGCAATTATTCTCGGCGATCTGAATACCGCAAAAGGCTCGGATTGCTACACCACGATCAAGCGTTGGACCGGTTACGGTGACGTGGCGGATTCCTTCCCGAACGATTATCTTGCCGATCATATTTTCTACGATCCGAACGGATTTTCGCTGAAAAACGCAATTCTGGAGAAAGGGAAAAAAGCGGATACCGCCTCCGACCATTGGCCGATGATTGCGGACTTTTCCTTTTTGAAGTGATCCGATGCTGACAAAAGAACAACTCGAAAAAAATCTTGAAGTCCCGCAGGGGCGGGTCGATGTGATTCTGGACACCGATACCTTCAACGAGGCGGATGATCAGTTTGCACTGGCGTACCTGCTCCTGTCCGGGGAAAAGCTGAACACGGTCGGCATCTGCGCCGCGCCGTTCTTCAATGCAAACAGCACCTCTCCCGCCGACGGCATGGAGAAAAGCTACGGTGAGATCCTGCATATTCTCGGGCTGATGCACCGCGAAGAGCTGATCCCGAACGTATATCGGGGCGCCTGTGGCTATCTGCCGGACGAAAAAACGCCGGTTGTGACCGACGCGTCGGAGTTCATGGTGCGGGAAGCACGGAAGCATTCGCCCGAAAACCCGCTTTACATCGTTTCCATTGCGGCGGCAACCAATGCGGCGTCTGCCATTCTGACAGATCCGGTTGCAATGACGGAAAATGTTGTCCACATCTGGCTGGGCGGTCATGCGCTCCATTGGGTGGACACCAAGGAGTTCAACATGAAGCAGGATGTTGCGGCAGCTCGGGTTTTGTTCGGTTGCGGTGCACCGCTGGTACAGCTGCCGTGTAACGGTGTTGCAAGCGGCTTTACCACGACCGAGCCGGAACTGCGACATTACCTGAAGGGGAAAAATCCGCTCTGTGACTATCTGCTTGCGAAGGCAACGGAGGGAATGGACCGTCGTTTCCGGGACATCGCGTGGGACCGTGCCATTTGGGATGTGACCGCCGTGGGGTGGTTGCTCAACGAAAACAACCGCATGATGCTCTCCTATCTGCGTCCGGCGCTGATTCCGCAATATGACGGAACCTATTCGGAGCAGCCCACGCGGCATCCCATGCGCTATGTGTATTTTGTCTGCCGTTACGGACTGATGACCGATCTGTTCCGAAAACTGAGCGGAGCAAATCAATGAAGCGAAGCGACTGTAAAGCCCTTCAGAACGCTGACAAAGCCTATCTCGGACAGAGATAGGCTTTGTTTTTTTGATACAATCAGATGAAGATTCCCCATTGTACAGCCGATTTTTTTCGTTCAACCTCAGGCATTTCGCCAATAGGTGACGTGCTTGGAAGAAGGCTGAAAAGTTCCTTTTTGCTTATCACCTGTCGGTGTGAGGGGACTTCTCATATTCGGACGGATTGACACCGAAATAGTTTTTGTAGCTCCGCGAAAAGCTGTGAATGGAGGAATAACCCAACTGCTCGCTGACCTGCGTTACGGTCAGCCCCTGCCCCAGAAGCCGGTTGGCCTCCTTCATCCGGCAGGAAAGGTAGAACTCATTCAAATGCTTGCCAGTGATGCGGAAGAAGCGCTTGGACAGATAGCTGTAATTATAATTGAAGATGTCCTCCAAATCGCGCAGGCGGGTCAGCGCGGCAATGTTGCGCGTGATGTACGTCTCCACCCGGTAGACCAGCACCGCATCGTCGGTGATTTTCGGGAAATAGCAGTCGTGCCGGTTGTCGGTTCCCGAGCGGATGTAATCAATCAGCATCTCCGCCATCAGGTATCCCGCCATCTCCAGCCGGAACGGGCTGTCGCTCTGCAGCTCGGAAAACAGCCGGACAATCAGCGGGCTTTGATCCTGCATGGCAATGCATCTGGCGTTTTCCGCTCGGAACAGGCGTCCCAGCTCGTCAAACAGATAGGAAAAGGACGGGTTTCCGGGGTTGCGCTCAAAGCCGAGGAACACGAACCGGAGCGGGTCGACGCTGTCGGACATAATGGCGTGGTTCTCGCCCGGAAAGGACAGCACGCAGTCGTTCTTCTTCACGTGGTTTTGCACGCCGCCCGTCTGAACCGTGCCCGTTCCGGACAGCACATAGGTCAGCTCATAGCAGCACTGGCTGTGCACCGCAACCGCGGAATCCGCATTGCACCACAGCTCTCCGTACTGATAAAGCGCGAACCCTGCACACCGCAGCCGCTCCACGCTGACATTGTCAAAATGGTACTGATACGGAATGTTATCCATATTCCTACCTCCCGGAATTTTTCGACAGAGGCGGGGGAGGCTCTTACAGCTTCTCCCGAATGAACCCGACTGCGCCGCGGATGTCCTCCAGCGGATGGTCGCCGGCCTCGCGCTCCAGCGTCAGATAGCCGTCAAAGCCCGCGCGCTTCAACGCTGCAAGATAGCGGTCCCACGGTACATCGCCCTCGCCGATCGGCAGCTCCGTAAAGGATTTGCAGGCGTTCAGCGCCTCCACACCGCCAATCGCAAAACTGTGGTAGATCTCCTCGGGCGTCATATCGTCGTTGAGCTTTCTTCCGTCCTTGAGGTGCGTGTGAACAATGTATTTGCCCAGCAGGTCTACCGCCTCTGCGGGGTCCTGCCCGGTCACCATCACAAAGTTTGCCGGGTCAAGGTTGACGCCAACGCCGCCCTTTGTTCCTTCCAGAAAATGCAGCAGCGTTCTGGCCGGCTCCGGCCCGGTTTCAATCGCCAGCGTAACGCCGCGCGACTGCGCATACAGGCCGCATTCGGTCAGCGCGCGCTGCATCACGCCAAAGCGCGGATTGCTGTCGTCCGATGGGATCACGCCGATGTGCGTGGTCACCACTGCCGCGCCGAGATCTACCGCGAGATCCACAATCGCCTTGGTCTTTTCAATCCGCAGGGCGTTGTCCGCCTCGCGCTCAAAGCCGTAGCCGCCCATGTCGCCGCACAGCGCGGAAATCTCCATTCCGTTTTCCTTCAGAAACGCGCAGAACTCCGTCCGTGCGTCCGCGTCCAGCACATCCGGGCAGAACGCGCCGGTGGTGGCATAAATCTGCACACCGGTCAGCCCCAGCGATTTCGCGGTCAGAACCGCTTCCCGCACCGGCTGCTTGAGACAGTCTGTAATCACTCCGAGTTTCATAACTTGTCCTCCTTTGCCCTGCCTTCCGCAGGGATTTCTCATATTCTATTATACAATAAAACCCCGCCGGTTTCTTTATCATTTGTAAAACAAGTATTTAACAATTTATGTAGACTGAAAATTCGGCAAAAAAATCCATAAATGTTAAACAAGCGGATTGCAACAGATAAAGACAAAACCGGAATTTGATGCTATAATGCAGATAGCGGAAGAATCCGCAAAGTCTTTGAAAATGGGGATGATTCTATGAAAAAACATTGCATTGCGGTCATCGGTTGCGGAAGAATCGCGCAGAACGCGCACCTTCCGGCATTTACAAAAATGGATAACGTCCGGGTGAAGTACGCCTGCGACCTGATTGCGGAGAAGGCAGAAAAAGCGGTTCGCGATTTCGGTTGCGAGCAGGCGATTACCGACTACAATATTGCGCTGAAAGATCCGGAAGTGGAAGCGGTCTGGGTGCTGACCCCGAACTATGCGCACTACACCGTTACCATGGATGCGCTCCGCGCCGGCAAGCACGTTCTGTGCGAAAAGCCGATTACCGTCAGCTATCCGCTTTCCTGCGAAATGGCGGCAGAGGCCAAGAAGCAGGGCAAGCTGCTGAACATCGGTGTCTGCAACCGGTATCAGAAGTCGGTTGAGATGATCGAGGCGCTGAACGCTTCGGGTAAACTCGGCAATCTCTATCATGTTTACTGCTCGTTCCGCAACTATCGCAGCATTCCGGGACTGGGCGGCGCTTTTACAACCAAGGAACAGTCCGGCGGCGGCGTGCTGATCGACTGGGGTATTCACTTCCTTGACCTGATCCTGTACGTGCTGGGCGGCGCAAAACTCAAGACCGTTACCTGCGACACCTACAACGAAATGGCAAAGAACATGAAGGATTATGTTTACAAGTCGATGTGGGCAGAGGATACCAAGGATCTGAACGGTACCAACGACGTGGACGATATGGTCACGGGCTACATCCGCACCGACAAGGCAAGCATTTCCTTCAACGGCGCATGGGCGCAGAACATCGGCGAGGACGAGATGTTCGTCGATTTCATGGGCGATAAGGGCGGTGTCCGTCTCCACTACGGAAAAGACTTTGAGTGGTGGACGGTTGAGGACGGCACGCTGATGAAGAAGCAGCCGCTCTACAAGATTCCGGATATGTACCAGAAGGAAGACGAGGCGTTCATCTCCGCCATCGAAACCAGCGAGCACACCAAAACGCATATCGATAACATTCTGGAAAGCGCCAAGCTCCTGCAGGCACTTTACGATTCGGCTGAGCAGAAGAAGGAGCTGACCTTCTGAAAAAATGAAGGTTGACCGGTTCGATTAGAAAGGTCAAAAGAGAACGCCCCGTGTGTCGTTCCGTAAAATTATAAGGCAATACCGCGCAATTCCGATGGCACAATCACGAATTGCGCGGTGTTGCCTTCAGTAAGTGAAATTTTACGGAATGGCATACGGGGCTTTTTTCTGCAGAGAACCCGGTATAAAGAAATTTGTTTATATTGATATGAACGGTTGCGCTTGATACTGATGTGACGAAACAATGCTATATACCCTGTATCCGTTTGCCTGCCTCAACCGCACCAACACCCTCGGCGCGGTGCATCATACCGACCGGAGGGAACCTGGATCGGTCCTGCACTCTGGCGCACGACCGGAAACCGTTGGTGCTACGAATACGAACCGGAAGAGGAAGGAATTTTGCACCGCCCGATGCCGATCTTGGAGAAAGACCGAAACGGAACAGAGCGTCAGGAATCCCGGTTTTCGGAATTGGAACCTTCTGTCCAACAACATGCTGAAGTGGTTGAGAGAGAATCCCTGATATAGCTTTGGCAACAGATGTGGCTGTGAAATTCCCAAACGGATTTTCACAGCCACTGTTTTTGTATCCTATGATTTTGCCCCTTTACCACTTCCCGTAACATGAAGCGGGGGTTTTTTATTTTGCCGCTTGCTGTTTCGATTCCGCCAGGTGCTTGCTATATTCCAAAAGAAGCGCGTCCAGCGTTTCGCGGTAGAATGCGTTCGGCTGCTGCTTGACGACATAGCTGTGCGGGCCCATCGTGCTTGGCGTGAGGCGGTTACAACCGCTTTCGGGGTCGATAGAGGCGGTACCGCAGGCGCACCGGAAACCGACCCGCTCCGGGTCCCCGATGCAGGCAAGATAGGTGAGCAGCGGGTCCCAGGAGGGGCGGCCATCTGCCGCGCCGTAATCGGAAAGCACGGTGCGCAGGGTGTCGTCCCATGTGCATTGGTTCAGGACCGTGCCGCTGAGAATATCCACCGCGACCTCAAACCCAAGAAAGGTGATCGGGACCGGGCATTTTTCCACCACAGTATGGATGGCGTGCCGTGCCTTTTCGGTTTTGGAAAAGTTAAATTCGGGAACGGTTTCCGAATCCCATTTCCCGCCCATCATCCAGAGCCTGCCCACGCGGCTTGCAACGAGCGCTTCGCCCGAGAGCGGGGAGAGGTCGTCCGGCCCGGACAAAAGGAGCGCCGCCAGCACCTGCGAGAATCCGACCTCAATCAGGTCGACCGGAACCTCAGCCCCGGCAAGCAGCCTGCGGTACATCCGCACGCTTTCCTCCGCTTCGCGGTTCTCTTTTTCCCGGTCCCGACCGGCGGCAAGCCTCGGTTGGTAAGCCGCAGGACCGCCGTAATCAAACGCGCTGTGGTCCAGCGCAACGGGAACGCCCGCCAGCTGTTCCTCCTCAAGGAATGCCTTCATGGACGAGACCGAGCAAGCCATTGCCGAATCAATCGAGACACCGAGCAGACGGATCAAGCCTTTCCATTGCGCCCAGGCGAGGACGCGGACGGCAACCGCATCGTCGCAGTCGGTGTGCCAGTCGGTGCCGAAAATAACCGCCCGCGGACGGGTGCTTGCAGGGGTGGAAACATGTTGTGTTTGCATATTGGTTTTCCTTCTCTTTTCCTGATTTTTGGGTGCGTTCTGATTTCAAGATTTTCTGCCCTTATGAGGGAAGATAGGTTTCGTAATCCATCGGGTACCAGGTTTCGGATTGGGTTTGGGGATCGAAGCAGTAGACACCCATTGGAGAGCCGCACCAGAGTTTACCGTTCCACTCGACGATGGAATCCAGCGCCCAGATGGTGTCCAGCATTTGCGAGTCGGTCAGCTTAGTCAGGGAGAGATCTGCCGACAGGTGCAGCAATTCGCCGGTTGTTACGATGTACCAGCCGCTCCCGTTCTCCGCAGGGCAGATTGCGCGCGGCAGCCCTTTTGTGCCCGCAATCTTTTCCCAGGACCAGGTCAGGTCGGAGCGATTCAGATACAGCCAATAAATGCTCCCAAGGTCGTAGCTTGGCGTGCCGAAAACAATCCCGCCGCTGCAGTCGGTCAGCAAAATGCCGCTTACACGGTCGATCGCAACCATCCCGCAGCAAGCCTCGTCAACGACCAGGCGCGATTCTCCGGCTTCGGGAAGATTGCTGAAGTAGGGGTAATAGCGGACCCAGCCGTCAAATTCGCCGATGTTGACGCCGAGGAAATAGCCGCAGTCAAACTGCACCAGCGTTGTCGCGGGCTTGGGCGGCGCATTGCGGATGACCAGCTTTCCGTTCTCCACGCTGACCGAACAGCGGTAATCCTCGTATGGGTTGTCGACGGAAGACCAGACCCGGAACAGCTCTTCGGCATCAAATTCCGCTGCCTCCAGATGGGTCAGGTTGGGGTAATCGCGGGAGGAAACGGGAACGGACTGAATGGCGCGGCAGGAGGTCAGGGTCGGCAGCAGGAGCAGCAGGGAAAGCAGGAACAGACAGGCTCGTTTCATGGCGTTTCTTTCCTTTCCGATTTATTTTCGAACAGCTTTTCTATTCCTATTATACAGGAACTGCCGCCATTTGTCAATTCTTTTTTTGCTGCTGGATTAAAGTTCTTGAAGATTTTTCAGAAACTTCTTTCAAGAAGTTTCTGAAACAGAGTTTGAGACAGTATCTCAAGGTCTTGATACCTCCAGCAGCCCGCAGGG
>USMO01000003.1 GCA_900555785.1 uncultured Eubacteriales bacterium
TGGAGGGAGAAGGGACCCCACCCGAAAGGGGGTCCCTTCTCCCTCCAAGGTCTTCTCTCACCCTCACCCTTCAAACTCAACCCCGAACAGCGCGCAGACGCTCTTGAGGTAGTTTTCGTTCATCTCGGGATGAGCGGCAGCATAGCGCTCGATTGCAGCCTTGCAGGCGCGGTAGTCGTCGCTGTCCTTGTTGGCAGACTTCAAACCGAACGGGTTGACCAGCTCGGGATCCGTGCCCTGCTTGACCGTGTTGTCAATCGCGCGGCAGACCATCTCGGAATCCAGAATTGCACTCACAACCTCGTCGGCAGTGCCAAGCACACTGTCACCGTCGGTCCCGTCGTGACGGAACAGATGCGACTTGCCTTCCTGCTTCGAGGCAGCCATCGCAACGTCAAACAGCTTCGCAACGCC
Source organism: uncultured Eubacteriales bacterium (assembly GCA_900555785.1). Taxonomy (GTDB): domain Bacteria; phylum Bacillota; class Clostridia; order Oscillospirales; family CAG-272; genus UMGS1865. Next base: position 415 of record USMO01000003.1, read on the forward strand.
GCGCGTCTCTTCCTCATACATGCCCGCATACGTCTTGCGGTCACCCATCTCGCGCAGCAGGTTCCGAACCAGCTCGGCAGAGACCGCCTGCTTGCTCTCCTCCGATACGCCAAAGCTGCCCATCCGGTCTTCGTTGATCAGAAGCTCCAGCGCGCCGGCAGTCTGCGGCGTCATATTCTCCAGCAAACGGTGAATCTCTTCCTCGCTCACCGTCTCGTTGTTCTTCAGCTTGGCAATGATGTCGGCACCGTCGGAAAGACTGGTGAAGGTGTCCTCAAACTTCGGCTTCTCGCCGTCCTCGCCGCGCTCGGTCATCTTGTTGACCAGCTCAGCCGCTTCCTTCGGTGTCAGCCCCGTGCTCTTGCGGACCGCTTCGCTCTGCATCACCGCAGTTGCCAGCCTGTTGGTCTTCTCTTCGCCAACCGAGGAAAGCCCGCTCAGATCGTCCAGAACCTTGCCCAGGTCACCGACCGCACCCGAAACGCCGCCAAGCCCGCCTTCTTCGTCGCCGCTTTCCAGCGCATTCTTGATCGACGATGCCTTCGAGAATACGTTCTGAATCGCGTTCGCGTCCTGACGCTTCTGCTCATCGGTCAGCTCCCGGTTCTCGTTCGCCTGCGCAAGCAGATCCTCTGCCGTCACCAGATAGGTCGGCAGCGTGTCCGGCTTGCCCAGCAGAGCAGACTTGGAAACCAGATCCTCTTTCACGGAGTCCGGCTTCATCTCGTCAATGATCTTCATCAGCGATGCGCGGAGCGCTTCTGCCTTGCTGCCGGTCTTGTATTTCTCGGTCGCGTTCAGCAGACGGTCCATCTCCGCTTTCGCCTGCGCAGTGAAAGCTTCCTGCGTCAGGTTCTGCGCGGACAGATTCTGCAGATAAGCGAGGAACTGCCGGGTGATGCTGACCATCACAAACGCATCGCCGGAGGAACCGCTCTTTTCGGACAGATACTGCACCCCACCGTCCGCGCAGGCAGACACGTTCTCGCCGCCGGAGGTTTCAAATGCTTTGAAGAAATCTTCGATGTCCTCGGGCGTGACCGTCTCCTTGTCTTCCAGATCCTCCAGCAGCGCCGTTGCGTAAAGCTCCAGCACGCTGGTGTCGGTCGTAAACTCAACGCCAGAGTTGTCCAGCGCGGTCCGCAGATCGGCTGCCAGTTCCTCGGAGGTCTTGCCGCTTGCCTTAATCTCGTTGACCGCGTCGGCAATCTCAGTGGTGAAGTTCTTGTAAATCTCTTCCGCGTTCTCGGGCAGCCGGAGCGCCTCGGCAATGAAGCGCATACCGATGTTGGTAATGTCGGTCACCAGCACCGAGAAGCGGCTGTTGGCATGCAGCACGCCAACCATATCCGCAACGGTCGTGCCGCCGCTGAGTTTGTCAATCAGCGCATCGTTGCCGGTCTCCTGCATGGCGGCAAACACGCCGTCCTTTGCCATGATCTCCACCAGGTCCGCAACGGTTGCGAAATCCTCGCGCAGGTAGGCGGTGTTCCGTGCATCGGACTGGAACGCCTCCAGGATGTGGTCAAAGGCTTCGGCAAACATCTTGGTGTTCTCGTCGCTGCCGAGGTCCGGCTTTGCAACGCCCATAAAGGTGTCGCCGCACTCCCATGCGTCGGTTGCGTACCAAATCAATCACCTCGCCGCCCAGCGTCGGCAGCAGGAGCGAATCCTCAAAGCTGTCGCTCAGGTTCTGCATCAGGTCGGCTTCGGCAGTGCCGTAATTCTTAATCTCGTTCTTGGAGAGCTTGAGCAGGTTCGCCGCAAATTTGGTCAGCGAGGTCAGCTCCCGGTTGATGTCGGTCTTTTCCCCGTTCACCTCAAAAGAGGTCAGTGCAGCGGCGATCTGCTTGCCGCCCAGAGCGTTGTAGACCTTCAGCAGCGGGTCGTTCTGAGCGTCCTCGGCTGCCTGGCGGGCGTCCGCTTCGGTGACGTTAATCTCTTTAAGCAGGTCAAGGTCAACCGCAATATCCACCATGTCGGTCATGCCGGAAAGGTAGCAGGCTGCGGGCGTGACCAGCACGAACAGGGTGATGACCCATTGCAGCACCGCATACACGATGGTGCGCACGGGTCTTGCGCGGCGGCGATGTCTGCCGGATGCCGCGCGGGCAATGGCAGCGATGATAAAGACGATGTAGCAGATAATCCAGCTCACAGCCGATGCGCCGACAAAGGTCGCCGTGAAAATAATCGGCGCGGCAAGCGCGGCACCGCCCGAAACGGCGATCTCCTGCATTGCCTTGGAGCTTTCGATCATATCCCAGAGGTCGTGCAGCTTTTCGCTGTTGCTGTTTGCAACCACGGAATCAACCGAGGCTGCAATGTCCGCGTAGGTCGTCGACTTCAGCGCTGCGGTCGTGATAATCGCGATAATCAGGCACGCGAGCACGACGAAGAACCGCACCCGGGTCCGCCGCATTCCGATGAAGAAGCCCCAGCCGATCGCCAGCAAAAGCACCGCGAGCGGCAGGATGATGGACATAGCGCTCATGTTTTTTCTCCTTTAATGAACAAATTTAGGATACACAGATATTGTAGCACATTTTTTACAATTTGTCAATGGATTTCCAAGAAAAATGTCCCACCGCTGCAAAAATGCTTCTGCTTTGTAGAGGTCGCCAAATCGGAGGCGTTTCGGGGGCAGAATCGGGCGCGGTTGTTGTGCAATTGGCCCATCCCACACGGCATCCCGGAGGGAGATCGGTTCACAAACCGCCATGCCGCACGAAAATTTGCGAAAAAAGAAAAATATTTTTGCGAAATGTAAGTTTGTCAATCCCTTGTCACAAAAAAGTTTGAAAAAATCAGAGAAATTTTTGGGGGTTGGCGGTTGGGAGGAGGTCTTGGCGCTTTTGGATGGGGGTCAGCCAGCGGTTTTTGCCGTCCGAGGAGGTCAGGACTCGGCTGGGGATGCGGTTGGAACGGTAGAGGTATTTTGCCATCTGGGCTTGGAGATCGTCGAAGCTATAGAAACGCAGGGTCTTATAGAAGCGCTCGTTGTCGTTTCGGTGGCTTCGTTCCACCTTGCCGTTGTGCCGTGGTGTTCTCGGCTTGATGAGTTGGTGCCGGATGCCGTAGTGCCGGCAGAGCCTGTCCAGCGGGTGGGTTCTGTCGGTCTTTCCGGTATGCGTGAACTCCGTCCCGTTGTCGGTCTGGATGGTTCTTGGGATGTATCCGAAATGCTTGAAGGCGCGCAGGACGAAATCAAGGGTGCTGTAGCTGCTCTGCTCCGGATATGCCCGGATAAAGCGTTCGCGGCTTGCTTCGTCAATCACGGTGTATTGGTAGTACCGTCTGCCGAACGGGTCCCGGCTGACATTGCACTCGGTCGGGACATACTTGACATCCATCTGCCATTTGATGCCGATTGCCTGCGGCGTGTCGTACTTTTTCGGCTGATACGGTTCTCTTACGGTTTTGTTTTGGTAGTACCCCATGCGGCGAAGGAGGCGGTAGAGGCTGACGAAATTCCGGGCGTAGCCTTTATCGAGCAGTTTGCCGTACAGCTCATTCAGACCAATGCCGGGGTTTCGGCGAACCAGGCGCAGGATCAGGTTGACTTCCTCCGGGGTGTGCGCTCTCGGGTGGACGGAATGCGGGCGACTGGACTTGTTCTCCAGAGATTCCAATGTGCCGTCATAACTCCGTTTCCAACGGTAGAGCGTCCGAACGGTGCAATGGTAGCGGTGCGCTACGAAAACCATGTCCTTTGTGCGTTGAAGCAGCTTCAGCGCCTTTTCTTTTTCTCTCGCCGTGTACGGTGTGTTGTTCTTTCTCTGCGTCATGTCCTTCACCTCATTCCTTGATCTGTAACCTTGTACCTTGTTCCTTGTACTCTAACTTTTTTGTATTTTTGACCTGAGAGCATTAGACGAAACCTTGTATTTAACGAGCTGCCCGCCGCGCGGGGCGCGGCGGGCAGATACAAGGTTCTGCCCGTTTGAAGTGTCGTTTTGTTGCCTGCCGGCTCGCTTTTTTTGCCGCTTCGGGACGGAAAATCGGCGTTTTCCGGTCTGTTTCCGCAACGGCAAAAAGCCCACTGCCTGTGGGCGAACATTCGGCTATCCCTTTTTTCGGCTCGCTACTCGGTCTGTTTCACCTCCGGGTCTTCCGTGTCGGTGTCCGGCTCGCTCCAGAGCGTGAAGGTATCGTCAAACAGCACGAACTTGCGGACGAAATCGACCAGCTCGGCGGCGATCTCCTCGTCTCCGAGGTCTGCCAAAAAGTCCGTGGGAACGCCGCGGCTGTAGACGATCTTCTCCCCGGATTTGAGGAGGTATTTCAGGATGTAGTTGACCATCTTGCCGGAGCGGATGTCCTGATGGCGAACCGCGTCAAACTGATTCACGCCGAAGCGGACGCGGAAGAAGCTGTTCTCGCAGGATTCTTCCCAGCACTTCCGCTTGGTGCTGTAGCGGCGGGTGGAAGTCAGACTGCCGACCATTTCGCCGTCCGGGACATTCACAAGCGCGTGGAAATGCAGTCTGCCATTCTCCTCTCCGTACTCAAAGACGCCCATGTAATTCCAGCCTCGCCGGGTGTGGAGGTTGGACAGACATCTGCCGAGGGTAGCGCGGAAGTCCTCCTCGCTGTCGAATCTGCCGTCCTCGTAGGAGATGGTGACAAAGTAGTTCCACTGGTTGAGATAGGCTTTCTGACGGAAGCGGCGCTGGCGGAGGTAGAGGTTATGCTTCTGGCGCTCGATCATGTGGGCGACCCATGTTGCGTCATAGCCGTCAAGGATGCCGTAATGCTCGTTCATGTAATCGGCGATCCACGGTTGGATGTCCTTCTCCTTGATGCCGGCGTTCAGGGCGGCGCGGTAGGCAAGATCAAAGAAGGCGACAGACAAATCCTTGCCGGAGGTCTGCTTCTTCTTGCGTTCGCGGCGAATGCCTGTGGGCGGGACTGCAATCATATGGTTTCCGTCACTGTAGACGCGGCAGGTCAGAAATTCCATTGGTCAGACTCCTTTCGGGTGAAATTGTCGGGCGGGGCGCGGGGGTGCCATTCGTTGGCGGTGTCGACCACCCCTATTGAAAAGTTGTGCAAATATGGAAAACCCACGGGCAGGGTTTCCCACATTCACACAGCTTTCCAACAGGGCACCCGTCTCGGATCAGGGGCAGAGCCGCGGGAACCGTTTCGTTTCGGGACCTGTCTGTCCTGTCAGGAACGAACGAAAGAAACGGATGGACAGGGCGCGACTGCGAAAAATTTGCGCCGGCGCACAGGTTCAAATAGAATTGGGCAGCCTGCGGACACGGGGAACGAAGTGAAACAAATCCTCGCCAGGCAATGCATTCAGTCGGTTGCCGCAATCTTCACAATGCCATTCAATAGGGCGATCATCGACCATCAAGCAGAAGATGCTGTTGAAGGATTCGCAGACATGACAACGGATGATAAAGACCTCCCGAATGCAGTCAGGCGGGATGGTGGGCAGTTGTTTCATTGAGTGTACCTCACTTTTGCGCCGGCGCACAGGATGGCGGTTATTCTGCGATCAGCTCGTTCAGCGTGTCCAGAGCATCGCGGAGGGCATCGAGGACTTCAAAGAGGGCTTCTGCCATGCTCTGTGCATCATCGGCTTGGACGGTTTCAAAGTATTCCGTGAGCGCATCGGCGGCGGTTTGTTCCTCCTCGCAGATGGGTTCCAGTTCGTCACAGAGGGAGGAAAACCGTGCGTGCAGGGTCAGCAGGCGGGTTCTTCGTTGCTTATTCATGGGGCGTTCCTTTCAGTATACCGTCTTTTTTACGCGATTGCAAGAGTTTTTGACGAAAAAGGGTTGACTTTTCGGAAAATTGTGCTATACTATAAGTACATAGAGCCAATGGGTGTTAGCCCGTCACAAGCTCTGCGACGCACGAGGGTTGCTTTTGCGACCCTCATTTATTTTTGTTGATGAATTGAAGAACCTTTTTACTTTGGCTCTTGGAAAGTGTTTGCTTTAGCTTTACGTCCTTGGAATACAAATTGATGTCGGTGCCGAACACGTTTTTACTGACGGATTTTCTGTAAACGCCGGACGGGGTTTCAAAGCCGGGGAGCTTCATTTTTTTGTACACGCCGACTTTTACCTGACTTGCACGTTTTGGATCCATATTGTAAAGGTGTGTGGTTGCTATGGCGTGTGTCTTTTGGGTTCGTTTGTCATAATAGACGATGTAGGTATGTGAACCGTTCGGCTTGCTTGAATGGAACATATACCGATTTTTTATTTTTGCCAGTTTCATAATTTCTCCCAATCGTCCGAGAGGTTTTCCATCTCGGCAATGAAATAGCTGTTTTGCTGATGCAGTTCCTTCGGGGACGCGCAAACGGTTTTGTAGGTCGGGTAATCCTCGATGCCCTTGCCGGATTTGCGCGATCGCTCGGCAAAGAATTCCCGATAGCAGTCGGTGGCAAAGCGGCGGGAATAGATTTTCTTATGCGCGAGGAAATAGCGGTGGCTCTCGGCGGCTTCCTCCTCCCGTCCATCAATGACAGTCAGCGAGGATTCCATATAGCCGAAGATGTTATAAATACGGTTGTAGTGGCGGGAGAAGGCGGACGCGATCCAATGCAGGAAACGGACGGTCAGCTTGTTGTCCCCGCAGCTGTAGCGGTAGGTCGGATACCATTCGCAGAACCTCGGGACAATCCAGTCATGCAGAATCTCAAAGAAGATAAACAGCGGCATGGCAAGGCGCTTCGGGGAGCAGTCCGAGATGCGGAGCTCGGTTGTCAGCTCGCGTCCGTCCGCCTCCCAGCTTTCGGGGCGTTGCGCGTCCACAATGAAGCGGATAAACGGGAAGTTGCGCACGGTGGCGGGGTGTCTGCCCATTTTGAGAGAATAATTGAAGTTGTCGTTTTTCTGGTTGGTTTCGTCATAGGCTTTTTTCAGCCCCTCCAGCTTGAGCCGGTTGCCTCTCTCCTTGTCAATCTCGGTAATGAGGACAACCCCGAATTCCAGTGAGCCGGACAGCCGGTTGTTCTCCAGCACCTGACGGGAGACGCGCAGGACATCAAAGTCCAGAATGTGCGCGTGCCGGCTGACGGCGTCCAGTGTGCGGGGATCACGTCGGAACAGGTCGTTGTCCCACAGGGGGAAGTTGCCCGCATACTGTATGACGGTATCAACCCGCACGGAATAGTTGGAGATCAGAAGCGAGGACTGGATGCAATAAATGAAGTACAGGCAGGCGTAATCGGAAAGGTCTTTCCAGATGTCCAGCACCTCCAAGCCGTTGTTATAGGTCATGGGAGATGCGGCGCAGTTATAGCCGTAGATGTTCTCCGGAGTGGGTGTCTTGCGGAAGGCTTTTTCTTTTTTGGCGATGTAGCGGCGGCAGGATGCAAGGCTGTAGACCCGATGGCGGGACATGGCGTGCAGGAGATCCTGCTCCAGTGCAATCCACGGGAAGGTGGGAAACTCCAAGTCGATTTCAAGGAGCATTTCCAGTGCCTTATCGCGGAACAGGATGTCAAAGGACAGCGCGAAGTCTGTCATGTGCGTGGTTTTCTTGCTCCCCATCGTGCCGACCAGAAACATGACCAGCGGGCAGTTCATGAGAAAGTCGCGGTTCTCGGCTTCGTGTGCTTCCAGTACCCTGTAGCCGACGCTTTTGCGCCAGAGGTCAATCAGCACCGCGCCGATGATAAGCCAGAGCGGGAACGGGAGCGCGGAGAACATGAGGATCAGGTCAATGAACAGCTTCAGCGGTTGGGTGGCAAACAGTGCGCCGAAGCTGATGGTGGAGGCGAACCAGAAGTAAAAAGCAAGCGCGTCAATGATGATGCCGATCAGGTTGAGGTTGACCGCCCAGACAAGGAGCAGGAGCTTCCACCAAGCCCCATGCTCGGTCAGCCAGTCCCACGAACGCCCGCACCAACCCTTGACGGCAACGCCTGCACGGTGGGCGGTGCGAAGCCAGAGCAGGAGCGGCTTGCTGTCCTTGCCGTGGTCGGTGTTCGGCTGACAGATCTTGTTCCTGACCGCAATCCAGATGAGAATCAGAGCCGGCACGGCAACGGTGGCAATCCGTAGGAAGGAAATCAGCAGTTCCAGCACGCCCGCGAAGTAGTCCAGGAAGAGATCGGAAAAGAAGGCTTTCGGCAGGATCTCCAGCTTGCGCACCAGCTCGGCGGTGTCGAACGGGACATAGCGCGAGAGGTTGACCTTTTGGGTGTGCAGGACGGTTGCTTCAAAGGGAGACTCCAGACCGACCAGGAAACAGCCGTAGCAGGCAAGCGAGCGCCCGAGGTTGACAACCGCTTCCCCGATGCGGCGGAGGCAGTCGAAGTAGCGGAGGAAGGTCAGAGCGAGAGAGCCGGACAGGAGCGCGGCACAGATGCAATGGCGGTAATTGCGGGCAAAGAAACCGGACAGGCGGGAGAACAGACGCTTGATATGTTTCATAGCACTTTCAGGAGGTACACGAGATAGCCGATCAGGAGAAGCGCCAAAAGGAGAGCCGCGACAGCGCCGAGCTTATGCAGGAGCCTTTTCATGGGCTAAGGTCAGGATGGAATCGAGCGTGGCGAAGTCGATTGCCTTGTCCCCGCTGTCCTGCTCTCCGATTTTCTCCATCAGGCAGTTCAGAGCGGCGACCTGTTTTTTCAGCGCGTTGTTCTCGGCTTCGAGGTCTACAATGTGGCGGCAGAAGTCGTTCCGTTTCCAGCCCTTAAACTGCGGGTATTGCTCCTGTGGCTTTTCGGCTTCCTCTGTCGGTTCATCCTCGGCGGTGGTTGCGGTCAGGGACTTCTTGAAGGCACGGATTTCCTCGCGTTTCCATGAGGGCTTGACGGCTTTCCGCTGTTCCGGTGTGAGGGGCAGCATCTCCGCCAAAGCCGACCACCGGAAGTCCGCCCATTCCGCCGCGCATCTGCCGTTTTCGTCTCCGAATTCATCCGCGACATTGACCAGACGGGAGACGGCGGAACGGTCAAGGTCGAAGGTTTCCTTGAGATAACGGAAATAGACCGTGCCGGAGCAGTTGCGCACATTGCCGATGGGGTAATAAATTGCGCAGACGGTGCGGAAGTCCCGGGAGTTGAACAGGTCGCGCAGCTCAGCGCCGAGACGGAATTTTGACCGCTTGTCTCCGGAAAGGTTCTTCCCGATGCTTTCCGCGCGGGTTTTCAGGGATTCATAGGCTTCCCGGTCGCAGGACTGATCCTCGGTATTGTGTTGGGTGAAGTCGATCATTTTGAATGTTTCCTTTCTGTTTGGTCATTTTCTGCCGCTCCTGCGCTGTTTTCGCTTGGCTGACACGCCCCTGAATTTCTCCCCAATCCATCGGAAGACGCCGCCAATGGCACCGAAAATCGCCTTGAAGATCGGAGACACCACGGGAACTACAAAGACGACGATCAGGACGAGGGCAACGATACCGAGGATCATGGCGAGGATTTTGCCGAACTGTGCGAATCTATCTGTAATTTTTGACCACAGATCATCTCTTGCTTCACTGTTTACCTGTTCCGGTGTTTTCTCTTCTGTTCCATCCCCACCTAAATCTTTATGTACCGTGCTTACCGGAACGTGTGTAATGGTTCCGTCCTCTTTTTGATAAGACAGACGAAGAATGTGAAAGTCCAAATAGACATCTTCCGCAAAAGCATAGCCGGCACTTTGATTGATTTTCCCGTTATAATCCGCATTCAATGGGCACATATAATATTGCGAAACATTGAACCGGACGAGGTACATTGTGCTATCATTGCTTTTAGCTTTCATAAGGCAGTTTCGAAGTTCGCCCGTATCGCTTTCCGTAAAATAAAGTTTGTCCGGATTGCTAAGCTGTCCCTCGTTTTCAATGGCTATAATTTTCTGTGACAGATCAAGGTCAATATCAGAAGGCGACCCGTTCAAAGCATATGCAAATCCATATTCCGCCCACTTTTCAAAGAAATTATGGTTCGTTGCATAACTTTCGGCATTTAACTTCAGAGACGCAACATCCAAAACGGTCACATCATTATCAACCTCTGAAAAATATCTGCGGGAGATCAACCCGCTTGCCCCTTGCACGGTATCCACAGAGGTGACTGTGTTATCATACATCCATTTCAAAATTTCATCCCATTTGACCGTTGATTTTTCAGAGCGGATTCCGGCATCGGCATCATCGACTTTAAAAAGAAGATTGATTTTGTCAATTGTATTCCGAAATATCGGAGAATAATGCTGAGGAGGAAACAACGCTTTATTATACACAATCTCATATGTATAGCGTTGCTCCAAACCTCCAACAAAGTCCGGGTTTGAGTCATATAAGAGTGGTGCTTTGCTGATGCCGTTTGTTGCATCCAAAAATACATATTGCAACAAAGCGTTATACAACTCCTGATTGTCCACAACAATTGCAGGAGTTGTTCTGGCTTTTCGATAGGACACCCGAACATCTGTCAATTTGCCGTAAGATTCTTTGAGGTAGTTCGGCACATTGAAGTAAATGCTGTCCACCTGATTATGGTAGTACGCCCCATTCGGGCTTGTATCGGTACGATAAAAGGTATAGTCAAAATCAATATCGACCGTTGGAGCAAAATTTCCCGTAACCTTATGCCCGATTACCTCCGCCGAATCGGTGGAAGGGGTCTGTACCTCTGAAAATTGATCCTCGATAATAAAACTTCCGTTATAGGGGAAGGTTTTGGACGAACCGTCCTCAAATTTCAGCGTCAGGTCGGTGATCTGCCGCCTGCGGGTATGGATGTTGACCGAGCCGTCTTGATTCTTTTCGTATTGGTGCCACCAGTGCCCGGTGACCTCCAGTTTCATAAACCGCCAGTCCTCTGTGCTCACGTCCTCCATGGTCACAACCGGGATCAACGAAAAGGACGCGCTTTTTCCGTCATCGTCCGGGCAGGTCAGCGTGCCGCCGGTAATCTGTTTGCCGGACGGGTTGAACAGATACAGATACACCTGACCGTCCCATGTATAATCCTCGGCGATCGTGATGTTCTCGTAGACGGTGAGCAGCTCGATGAAGTCCCCGGTCACGCCTTTATATCCCGAAAGGTCGATCTCCGGGAACAGATTGCTGTGATCCTGCGCAAAGGATGTATACCGGACATCGTAGACCGCATCGAAGGAGGACACCCTGTAAAGCGCATGGTCGGCGATGCAAGTCGAAAGTGCATCCGGGGAATAGATTTCCAGCCGACAGGCACCGGACTGCTTGCCGGTATAGAGGATGAATTCCGTATAAGCCACCGAATCCGGGCTGAAGGTCAGCTTGCTTCCGTGATACAGCATATAGACGGGAGTATGATTGTGCTGCGTTGCAGCGCCGGAATAACGCAGATAATACCAGGTATCCGGCATCAGATCGACCGAGCATCGATACGGATAAGCTGCCACGCCGGAATCTCCGAGGTACTGAATCTGACCGCTCAGGTTTTCTCCGATCGTTTTCAGATTTTCAAACTGGTAAACGGCAAACCCGTTCGCCTGCTGTCCGGTTTCGGCATCCTCCGCCACAATCGGCATTGCCAACACCGGCAGGAGCATCAGAAACGCTACCAGAAGCGCGCCGAGCCGCCGGAAAAGTTTTTGTCTCATTTTTTCGTCCCTTTCTATTGACTTTTGAAGGAATGTGTGGTATACTATTTCATGAAATCGGGAGCACTGCCGAAGCAATTCGGAAATGCCGGACTTTCCGGCTGTGATGCGAGAGTGGGCGTTCCACACCGATTTCTTTTTTATTTTCCTTTGAATCGCTTTTTCTTATAGAGATTTACAATCGGCAAGTCGTCTTTATGGATCATGAACTTTTTATCTGTAACAGGATCCAGTTTATCGGATTCCCGCTCAAAATATCCTTTTCGTACATAGGAAGTTCGGGAATCCTTTTCGTCTATGTTGTGTAGCAGGGGCTTGTTATCTACCCCATCGGTATGTGGTTCCGTTGTAAATATCAGAAAGCGGGAATGTGTCCGATTCTTTTGAAAAACAAAGGCAGGGTGTCTGTCTGTGCTTTTACTCCGCCGTGTGTATCGGAATTGGTGATCCCGATTCCATTTTTTCTTACCCATATTCCTCCATAGAATCGGGCAGTCTATTCAGTTGAACAGACTGCCCATTTGGTATCTTGCTTACTTGTAGATGTAAAAGTCTCCCGGTTCAGTGCCTTCAACCAGACAGGGATAAACCACTTCGTCGATCACCGTTCCGGCATAGGGGAAGGTGACATTCAACTGATAGGTCACACCGCTCTTTGCCTGAAAGGCTCCGTAAATGCGGTTGGAAGGTGCGCCGGGATATTCCGGCTCCAGATTTCCTAAATAGTGTATTTTGTTGCTGTCAATCAGTTCAATAAAATAACTCTTGACCCCATCGTTTTTCATTCCGGAAGAAAGCAGATAGGTTTTTCCGGCTTCCAGAGGAATATTGTTGTACATCAGATATACCCCGGTCGGAGTTGTCGTTTTTCCGTGGATATGCCAGGAACCGTCTGGTTTGCGCTCATAGATAATGCCGTCTTTGGCAACATAATCCACCCAAATGATGCTGTCATCATTCAGCACATTCTCCGGATTCGGCACTTTCTTCTGCGTCAGCTGCTTCAGCGGCTTGTAAAGGTTCAGCGTCAGCCCCAGCAGAAGCGCGAACGCCAGCACCAGACAGACCGGGAGCAGATGCTTTTTGAGATTCCGAGTCAGTTTCACGGAATCACCTCATTTCACGAGGAAGTCCCCGGCAGAACTGCCCTCCACCAGTACCGGACGGAAGGTGGCAAAGACCTTTGCGTCCTTCATGACATACACCTCGACATTGTAGGTGTCGGTGCTGTTGGCGGCGGTAAAGGTGCCGTCAAGGTTTGCGTAGATGTACTCGTTCGCCGCACCGGAGGTCGCGTTCATGTTGTGCAGCCGCAGACCGAAGGATTTGTAGCCGACCGAGTTGTTCCCGCAGCTCAGGGTGTAGGTCTTGCCGGATGTCAGCTTGATGCCGGTTGCGACCGTGAACACATCGTCAGCGGTAGCCGTACCGAATGCCTTCACCGTGCCGTCCTTCTCCACCGTGTACTTCACACCGTACCCGTTGTTGTAGGTGTCAGCGGTCTTGTAGCCGGAAATCTCCCCGTTGATGAGGTTGTCCGGGTTGACCTTCTTCTTGTCGAAAGCGCCGTAAAGGTTGAGGACAAGTCCGGTCAGAAGCGCGAGCGCAAGAACGCCGCAGATCAGGGTCAGCGTGTTTTTCGTTTTTCTTCTCATAGGTTTCTCCTTTTTGTGATGGTTGATGTTGATCTATAAAACAGGGAACGCAGACGAAAGCGGTCGCGTCATTCCTCCTCCCGTGCAATCGAGCGCATAGACAGCTCGATGATCTTTTCCAAGAGCGCCTTGTCCGACTTCCGCGAGGGCTTGACCTGCGCCATGTAGACCGTCGCGTCTTCATCCAGACTGACCACGCTGTAGGTGAATCCGGATGCGGTGATCTTTCCCTTTTCGTCCTTCATCGAGTAAGGCTTCCGCCACAGCTCCACGGAATCCGCGCCGTTGAACACGATGTCCAGAAGATCGTATCCTCCGGCATCGGTTGAGACGAGAGACACCCGAACCTTGCGCCCGCGCAACATCCCCACGACGAAATAGCCCCAGTACTTCTGGCGGCGCTCTTTAGATATGAACTTTTCCCGATACACCAGAACCCCGGTGTTCTCCATGTCGGTCAGCTCGCCGGAATCCATGTCATCGAAATCCAAAGAATCGGCATCCTCTGCATCGTCAGCGCCGACCTTCCCGACCAACGCCGAACCGCCGACCGTTTCGTCAATCTCCGCCGCATCGGAAGGATTCAGACCGGCAGAACCGGCTTTTCCGTCAACCTCCGCCGAGCCGGACTTCCCGCCACTGACAAGGGATTTGAAAGCACTGCCATCCAAGCCCTTTCCGACCTCCGAGCCAGCCCGCTCCAAGCCGACCTCCGCGACCGTCTCCATGCCCTGATCCATCCCCTTAACCGATTCCGTAACCTTTTGTGCCATTTTTGCAATGACCTCCTTTGATTTTTTCGCCCTGCAACCCAAATCGCAGTTGTAGTGACACACCTATTGTAACACAACAAAAAAGTTCTCTCTTTTTTGCAGTTTCCTCTTGACAACTTTTCCAAAATATGTTATACTGTAACTGTACCAAATCCGAAAGCGGGCAGAAAGCTCCGCGTGACCGGATTTTGACCAACTGCATAACAATCCGGAAACGCATAAAATTCCTTCGGGACTTTTGTGCGCTTTTTTCTCAGGGAGGGATGCGATTGAAAGCGTCTTGGTGAGGTTCCATTGTTTCGGCTCGCGACCAGGCTCTACAGAAGATGTTCTACACAGTCATCACCAAAAAGGAAGGATTGCAGTATGAAAAAACGCAGAAATCGTTGGATTGCATGTTGTTTGTTCCTCTCGCTCCTCATCAGCCTGTTTCCGCTAAGCGCTTTTGCGCAACAGAGTACCGCTGACATCACCACCAGCGAAACCGAGCCTGCTTCACCTGGCTTTTCCGAACCCGATTCGATTGAAGAAATTCAACCGACCCTCCCACAGACCGCAACCGAAATCCCATCCCGAAGAGAACGGAATGTAAAGCATTTCGACTTTGGAAACGGGATATACCAAGCAATCTCCTACGGTAGCCCGGTACACCGCATGGATGCAAACGGGAACTGGCAGGACATCGACAACCGCTTGTTGCCGGATGCGGACAACGCGCTGCAATACGCAACCGCGGACGGAAGAATCCGCGTAGCAAAGCAGTCTCCGATGCTGATTTTGAATGAAAACGGCTATCGGATTGGAATGCAACCGACCTCGACCGTCGCGATTCGGATGCAGAACGCCGAAATTCAAAACCACGATGAGCTTCCGCAAAGCCTGACCAGAAACGCTACGGAGCTCGGGCGGGTATCGAATACCACAACCGTCCGCTACCGGGACCTGTATCCGTCAGTTGACCTTGAGTATATACTGGATGGTGATGACATCAAGGAGAATATCATTGTCAACGCACCGACAGACCGGTATACCTATCTGTTTGATCTTGCATTGGAAGGATTGGTGCCGGAGCTGACAGACGACGGAGAGATTCTGCTGCGCGATGCAAAAACAGATGATGAGATGTACCGGATTCCAGCTCCGTATATGTATGATGCGGACGGGAACACTTCACAGGCGGTACACTATGAGCTGGCGGGGCAGGATGGCATGTATCAGCTCTTGGTTACTGCAGACGCCAACTGGATTAACGCCAAGGACCGAGCCTTCCCGGTAACCATTGACCCGACGATACGGGCACAGGATTTCTGGGACACCCACATTGCCAAACCTACCCCGAACGGAAATTACGGGACGGAAACGGCACTATGGATTAGCGGCAGCGAGATTGTCTTCATTCGGGCACAATCCTTTACCATTCCGTCTCATGCGGTAATCACCTCCGCAAAGCTGACCATATATTATTACTATGTCGATTACGTTGCCAGCGGCGGATTGACCGCAGGGGCATATCAGGTGATGCACAGCTGGTCCGAAACGGGCAGCCAGGGCTTGACATGGAATATAGCAAAGCCGGATACGACAGAATATATTGGTGCAACCTGCCTGGACAGCGCGTATCTGTCAGGCTCAAACGGAGCCTATTTGAGCAGCCCTAAGCCGGTTTCCTTTGACATTACAGATGCCGCAAATGCATGGAAACGCAATTCGGGTTCAAACTACGGAATTGCGCTGAAATACCTTTCCGGTACGAACAGCTCTGTTTCCCTGTGGTCCTATGAAGCAGGCAGCACATACCGGGCGTATTTTACCATCACATACCGGGAATCGACCATTTCAAACAAGACATACCGAATCAAAAATGCTCTGACACAAAAATATCTTGATGTTCGGGGCGGTGGAGTTGCAACCGGTACGCCGATACAGCAATGGACCGGCAATTCGTCAACAAGAAATCAGATCTTCAAAATCACCAGCCTTGGCATGCATGGGGATGATGAGTCCAACTATTACAGCATCCGGGCTATGACCAATTCGAGCAAGGGGCTTTATGCACCTCTGTCCGGAAGCAATCGGAATGTCACCACGCTCCACATGCAGACAACAGATGACTGGTCGATTCCGTATTCGCTATGTTGGGTAATTGAAAAGCACGGCGATTATTACCGCATTCGCAACGGAAGCGCAAGCAGTGACCGTTATCTGACTGCACCCTTGCAGATTGACGACGGGCTGGAGATTGTTACCGGAAGCTATTTGGCAGGAAGGTCCGATTGGATTCTGGAGGAATGTACAGAGACCTATAACGGGGCTGCCATTTCCAACTTCACCAGTATGCTGAATGTTGGTGAAACCTACCATTTCGATTCCTACATGTATAGCTCCAAAATCGGTGTCAACGGTCCGACAACCTATTTGGTGCGAAATGAGGACGGCACCACAACGGATAAAGCAACGATTGATGCAACAACCGGCGTGATTACCGCGTTAAAGTCCGGGACGATTAAGGTTGGTGTCACATACGCAGGCGCACCGTATATTTGGTATTGGAAGATTACAATCCATGAATCCATGGAGGGTACCTATTTCCTGAGAAGCGGGCACTATAATAAGTATATGCAGGTAGACAATGACGAAGCGCCTTCGTATTCCCGCGATGGGGCAGTCATTGAGCAATGGACTTTTGACGGTGGAAATTATCAAAAATGGAATATTGCTTATGTCAGCTGCGGATACTATAAAATACTGTCTGCAATCAACGGATATGCCATCACGGTTCCTCCCGGAGACGAAACCAACGAGGATGTCTGTCTGGTATTGAAGCCGGATGAAGGGAGCGCAAATCAGCTGTGGCGGATTACGCAAACGACGCACGGGTACTATAAGATCAAAGCCAAGTCATCCGAAGACTATACAAGCAAGGATTTGGTTATGCGTGTCAATACCAAAGGTCTGCATACGGAAAACGGCTTAAACATCATGCAGATGCCGTATACAGATGATACAAATTATGTGGATGAGTGGGAGATGACGAAATACCACAATATAATACAATTAGAGGCACAGGAGCAATCGAGTTGGTGCTGGGCTGCTTCTGCCAGAATGTCAAGTTATAACTACATTGTGCCATCGGTTTCTCAAGCTTCCGTTGCAGTATATATTAAGCTTGGAATTGAGACGAAAACACCTACCTCTAATCAAATAACGCAAGCTAATGATGGTGCATCTATAAATGAAACTAAAAATGCAATAGAGTACATATTGTCTTCTAATAATGGGTATGGTCGTTATGAAATATATAGTGAGCAAAACTTGAGAACATTACTTGACAACGGAAATCCTGTGATCGTTCTTCGGGGATGGTATAATTCCAGCAAAATTAGAGGCGGAGGTCATTATACAATAATATACGACTATTATTGGGATTCGACAAATGGTATTTATCTTTATAAGATATATGATCCATTACCTGAAAATATAGGTAGTGCATATGATCGGTCTTATCAATCAATCTGTAATGGAAGAAATCCGGCATTTGCATCGGACATTACTGATACTGGAGTGTGGGAAGGAATTGTTGTTTACAAAAAAAGTGTTTATCAGGATACAATATCCTCGCCTTCTCCGTAATTTGCTGTAAGATTACTGGATTTTAAATTATATGCTCAAAGCCAAGTTTTTACATATTTTAAGAAGGGAGAGCCCAATTATATGAAATTAAATAAAAGGATAACAGTAGGATTGGCGTTTGTGTTCGTATTTGCGTTATTTAGCTTTTCAGTTTTTGCTGTTAAAGAGGAAAAAAATGTTATGGATAAAAACGTTACGGGAATTGTGAATGCTCAATTGTCTGAAATGGAACGCTCTGCTTTTCAAACTTCTGGACTCCCTGGAATGACGATTGATAAATCAACCGATTTCGAATTTCCAATTTTGAAGGTTTACAACGAATTGTTTAACTCGACTGTTGGAAAAAAATTAGAGGAGAGATTGATTGATTCTAATGCGCAGTGTTCTGAGGAAACGTTCACAGATTATATTATAATGGGAGATACGCCATACATGGCTCGCATCATGCACCATTCTCCAGGCGAAGTAACCGCTCTAACATTTGATAAAAGGTATAATAATTCTGAAATTCCAACATATGTTCAAGATCTTTCAAATCCATTAAAAGATATTGTAACGAATCAAGACTGTCAGTTGGAGGGTATCTATTGTTTTGACGCTAACTCTTCGCACCAAGGAACTGCCGTTTATATAAAAACCAATCAAGGCGTGTATGTAAAGTTTTATGAAAATACAACGTCAAGCGCCAAGGTGTTTTCCGAAGAGGAGTTCAGAAACATGGCAGATGCATATTATGAGTATTTGACATCATATGAACACAATTATAATGAAAAAGGCGAGGCTCTTGGTGGAAACAATATTAGTTTTCTCTCATTTATTCAGGTTCCCGATAATTCTGTCAAATCTGATTCCCGGATACAAAAAGCATGCATAATCTCCGGCACTATTGGTTTTACACTCTTTTTAATTGGAGGAATTATTATCTTCAGAAAAAGGAAAAAAGCTCACTAACTTTAAGATTTAAGAACTCTTGTAAATAACCGGAGAAAAAATAAAAAGTTATTTTGCAAAGTTCTTCTTGGTAACCTCGGATAATTTGGGCAGATTAATTTTTGACCTTTAAAGTTTTATCATCGCCCCTGACTGCAGACCCACTGCAGTCAGGGGCAACGCTTTTTATAATGGCGATAGACTATAACCCAGAAAACCGCAGACGAAAGCGGTTGCGTCATTCCTCCTCCCGTGCAATCGAGCGCATAGACAGCTCGATGATCTTTTCGAGGAGCGCCTTGTCCGACTTCCTGGAGGGCTTGACCTGCGCCGTGTAGACCGTCTCGTCCTCGTCCAGACTGACCACGCTGTAAGTGAAGCCGGAGGCGGTAATCTTTCCCTTTTCGTCCTTCATCGAGTAAGGCTTTCTCCAAAGCTCCACGGAATCCGCACCGTTGAACACGATGTCCAGAAGATCGTACCCTCCGGCATCGGTCGAGACGAGAGACACGCGAACCTTGCGCCCACGCAACAGTCCCACGACGAAATAGCCCCAGTACTTCTGGCGGCGCTCCTTGGATATGAACTTTTCCCGATACACCAGAACCCCGGTGTTCTCCATGTCGGTCAGCTCGCCGGAATCCATGTCATCGAAATCCAAAGAATCGGCATCCTCTGCATCGTCAGCGCCGACCTTCCCGACCAACGCCGAACCGCCGACCGTTTCGTCAATCTCCGCCGCATCGGAAGGATTCAGACCGGCAGAACCGGCTTTTCCGTCAACCTCCGCCGAGCCGGACTTCCCGCCACTGACAAGGGATTTGAAAGCACTGCCATCCAAGCCCTTTCCGACCTCCGAGCCAGCCCGCTCCAAGCCGACCTCCGCGACCGTCTCCATGCCCTGATCCATCCCCTTAACCGATTCCGTAACCTTTTGTGCCATTTTTGCAATGACCTCCTTTGATTTTTTCTGTCCTGCAACCCAAACGCGGTTGTAGTGACACACCTATTGTAACACAACAGAAAAAAGAAAAATATTTTTGCGAAAGGGCTTGACAAACCAAGCCGTTTGTGGTATACTTTATAAGTGCCGATGAGGCGACCTTTGCGGCGTTAGCTCAGCTGGATAGAGTGTTTGGCTACGAACCAAAAGGTCGGGGGTTCGAGTCCCTTACGCCGCGCCAACAAAAAGCCACTTGCTGTTTATGCAGGTGGCTTTTTGTTGTTTGCGCCGAGATGACACGGCGGGCTATTCGGGGTGTGAGCGATACGGTTTATATCCGTCTTAGATCGTGCCGGTTAACCCGTATCAGCCACAAACCGCCCCGCCGAGCGAAGCAAAGGCGGGAACCCCTGAGGCACCGCTCCAAATCCCGCGTAGGGTCCTCCTTCGAAGCGGGCTCCTAAGGAGCCCGAAACTTCACCGCAAAGGGCAACCGATAGTAGCACGTAACAATTCCGTACCACCTACACGGTTGCCCTTTGCAGTGAAGTTCTTGGGGTTCTTAGAAATTGGATTGCCCGCAATCCAATTTTCCCTTCATCCGAAAGAAGCCCCCTAAGCGGGGTTCGGGGCGGAGCCCCGAGGTCTTCACCCCTTCAGTTCGCCAACGTAATACTTCTTTTTTCCGCGGCGAACGACCAGGTATTTGCCATCGATGCACAGCGCGGGGGTGATTTCCAGCGCGGGGTCCTTTACGACATCGCCGTTGAGGGACAGCGCACCGTTGGAGAGGAACTCCCGGGCTTCGCGCTTGGACGTGCAGATGCCGGAGGCGACCAGAACGTCAATCAGCGCACCGCCGGCCGTTTCAAAGTGCGGCACGTTCCGCAGACCTGCCAGCAGATCGTGCGGCGGGATGTCCTTGATCTCGCCTGCAAACAGATGCTCGCTGATTTTCACAGCCTCTTCGTAAGCGCCGGCGCCGTGCAGGTCGGTCAGAATCTGCTCTGCCAGCGCCTTCTGCGCAATCCGCTTCTCCGGCTCGGCGTTGTGGCGCGCTTCAATGTCCTCAATCTCCTCGCGGGAGAGGAAAGTCAGCCGCTTGAGGTAGTCAATCACCTTGCTGTCCTCGGCGTTGATCAGGAACTGGTACAGCTCGTAGGAACTGGTCTTGTTCTTGTCCAGCCAGACCGCGTTGCCCTCGCTCTTGCCGAACTTGTTGCCGTGCGAATCGGTGACAAGCGGCATGGTCAGCGCATAAACTTCGTCGCCCGTCGTTTTGCGGATCAGCTCAATGCCGGTGGTAATGTTGCCCCATTGGTCGGAACCGGCAACCTGCAGATCAACCCCACGATGCTCATGCAGGTACTTGAAATCCAAGCCCTGAATCAGCATGTAGGAGAACTCCGCATAGGAAATGCCGCTCTCCATCTGCCGCTTCACGTGGTCCTTGCTCAGCATGTAGCCTACATTGATATGCTTGCCGTAATCGCGGAAGAAATCGATGATGGTGATGTCCTTCACCCAGTCGTAGTTGTTCACCACCTCGTAGGGGAAAATCTTCTGCAGCTGCGTCTTGAGCGCATCGAAGTTCTTCATCACCGTGTCGCGATCGGAGAGCTTGCGCTCTACGGTCCCGCGCGGGTCACCGATCAGGCCGGTTGCCATACCGACCAGCAGCAGCGGGGTGTGCCCGGCCGCTGCAAGCCTGCGGGTAATCAGGAAAGAGGAATAATGCCCGAGGTGCAGGCTGTCCGCTGTGGGGTCGGTGCCGATATAAAAGGTCATTCCCCCTGCGTTGAGCTTGTCGATCAGGTCCGGGCTGGAAATATCCTGAATCAGCCCGCGCCATTTCAGGTCCTCGTAAAGTGTCATCGTTTTGATCCTTTCTGTTTGTTGCTTTGTTACCCTTATTGTATCACAAAACACCGCATTCGTCAAGATTTTTCGCAAAGAAAAAAGCGCTGCCTTGACTTTCCTCCCTTTTTGTGGTATACTGTTACCGAAAGTTACCCGAAAAGAGGAAATGGCATGATTAAGGCAGTTCTTTTTGATTTTGACGGAACCATTGCAAACACCATCCCCGCCATCCGTGAGGGCGTGAACAACACCATGCGGCGCTGCGGCTATCCCGAGCACAGCTATGAGGATATCCTTGCCTTTATCAATCACGGCGCGCGAGAGCTGATCCGCCAGGCAATGCCCGCCCCCGACTGCGAGGACCCTGCCACGGTCGACCGTGTGCTGCAGGAATACAACACGCAGTACGGCTTGGTCTATGACCACACGCGGGAAGCCTACCCCGGCGTTGCCGAGCTGATTGACCGGCTGCACCGCGCAGGCTCCCGGATCGGAGTCCTTTCGAACAAGCAGGACGAATTTGTGCAAAAACTCTCGCGGCAGGTGCTCCTCCCCGGCTCTTTTGACGCCGCACACGGGGTCGGTCCCGGGCAGCCGCCAAAGCCTGACCCGTTCCTGCCCGCGCTGATTGCCCGAGAACTTGGCGTCTCCCCTGCCGACTGCGCAATGGTCGGCGACAGCGATGTAGATATTGCAACCGCCCGCAATGCCGGCATGCTGCATATCGGCGTCGATTGGGGTTACCGCGACGCCGCCTTCCTGCGTGCCCACGGTGCAACCAATATCGCACATACCCCCGAAGAAATCGAAATATTTGTGAAAGGCTAAAGGTAGTACCTTCCAAAATTCCCTTAGAGCAAGTTCTTGGGGTTCTTAGGGACTTCTTTCAAGAAGTCCCTAAGCAGGGTTCGGGGCAGCGTCCCGAGGTCTTCACACACAAAAGGAGAATTGACATGAAAAACATACTCGTCATCGGCAGCATCAACATGGACTACGTCATCCACACCGCGCGGCTCCCGAAGCTGGGCGAAACAATCACAGGGTCGGACTTTGCCATGAACTACGGCGGTAAGGGCGCGAACCAGGCGGTCGCAGTCGCGAAACAGGGCTGCATAACCAAAATGCTCGGCGCGGTCGGCAGTGACCTCGCGGGAGAACTGGCACGCAAGAACCTGGAACACTACGGCATCGACTGCAGCCCGGTCACAACCGCCGACTGCCCAACAGGCGCAGCAGTCATCACCGTCTGCGGCGGCGATAACCATATCATCCTCGACATCGGCGCAAACGGACGGGTCACGCCGGACACCGTCGAAGCGCAAAAGGACCTGTTCGACTGGGCGGACGCGGTCGTGCTCCAGTACGAAATTCCCGTGGAATCGGTGCTGACAGCCGCCAAACTCGCAAAGGCACACGGCTGCCGCGTCCTCCTCAACCCCGCCCCGGTCAAAGAAGTGGACCCCGCACTGTACGGCTACGTTGATTTGGTCGTCCCGAACGAATTTGAGGCGTCCCTCCTGACCGGCATGGAGGTCAAGGACCGCGAAAGCGCAGGACCCGCACTTCGCAAACTGCAGGCAATGGGCTGCAAAACTGCGCTCATTACGCTGGGCAAACAGGGCTGCGCCTATATCAACGAGGAAAACGAGATTGCCTATGAGGGCATCTTCGAGATCAAAGTCGTGGACACCACCGCAGCGGGCGATAGCTTCATCGGCGGTCTGTGCGCCATGCTCTGCGAGGGCAAATCCATGCGGGAGGCGGTGCGGTACGCAACGGCAGTCTCCACCCTGACGGTCAGCCGCGCGGGCGCAGGCGTCTCCATCCCGACCGAGGATGAGGTCAAAGCCTTTCTCGCAAAAAGGGGCTGAGCGCATGACCGAGGACGAAAAACGCGCATCGGGCGGGCTGTTCTTTCCGGGCGACCCGGACCTGAAAGCCATCAAGCGCCGCGCGCACAAACTGAACCTGGACTACAACCGTACCTACGAGGACGAGACCGAAACCCGCGCAGCCATTCTGTCCGAGCTGCTGGGCGAACTGGGCGAAGGCAGCTTTTTGCAGGGACCGATTACCTTCCACTACGGCACCCACACGAAAATCGGCAAGGGCGTGTTCATCAATTTCAACATCACCGTGCAGGACGACGCCGAGGTGACCATCGGGGACGGCTGCGACTTCGGACCGAATGTCACAATCGTAACCCCCATGCACCCGATGCTGGCAAAGGAGCGAAAGATTCTCGAAAATGAGCGCGGCGAGAGGCTGCGGCTCTGCTGGGCGAAACCGGTACATATCGGCAGGAACTGCTGGATCTGCGCAGGCGCAACAATTCTGCCGGGCGTGACAATCGGTGATAATTGCGTCATCGGCGCCGGAAGCGTGGTCACGCGCGACATCCCAGCCAACAGTTTCGCGGCAGGCAACCCCGCCCGCGTCATCCGTCCCCTCACCGAAGCAGACAGCATGAACCACCGCCCCGCCCTGCTCGGCGATAACCGCGTGGTGGATGAGGATAATCAGTAAAACCAGTCAACCGCCTCCCTTGGAGTAAGGAAGCGGTTGTGGATTGTTCGGATGGAATGGATTGGATTGCCGCTATTGTCCGAAGATTTCGCCCGTGGGGGTGATTGGATTCAACCCGGGAGAGCAGGGGCTTGCCTGCGGATTGCACGGAAAGAGATTGCTGCGTAATTCCTTTATTCTTTATCCGTCAAAGTTCGTGACAAGTCAGTCAATTAAGGCATCACTGCGCAATTGCATCAACAGAATTGCGCGGTGATGCCTTAAATTTTCCCTTTTTCCATACTCCATCCGGCCGAAATGCCGCAATCCAGCCCGCTTTTCCCAAACCTGCTTGACAAAAGGCGCAAAAGCGGATATAATGGATATCATAGAAACCGATCCTATTGTTTGCGAGGTCAACATGTTACCCAAAATACCCTACGAACCGGAAACCGGCGTGACGGTCCGGCTGCGGCGTCTGGCAGACGGGCAGGACAAAACCGCCTTTGGCGCTTTCCCGCACGGAACGGTCGTCACCCTGCGTGCGGAGGTTCCGCGCACGCTCGGCGCGTCGGCGGTCGTCCT
>USMO01000004.1 GCA_900555785.1 uncultured Eubacteriales bacterium
GGCGGCAGAAGCGTTCTATGAAGCGGACAACGAGTAAAAGAATGACCGCCGAGATAACCCATCGCTCGGCGGTATTCCTTTCCAAGTTAATTGCGTAATATAGATTGAAAAGTGGATAGATTTATGATATAATAAGTTATCAACAAATCGGGATTTACGGAGGAAACTGTTATGGAATACATAAAGGTTACAAAAGATAACATTGAAAGCGAACATATCTGCTGTGCCATTTCAAACAATAAGGATGTTCAGGTTGCATCCAAAAAAGCATGGCTTACCGCACGTTTTGATAACGGGCTTGTATTTCTTAAAAGCGTGGAGCGCGGGAAGTGTTTTATTGAATATATACCCGCTGAAAATGCGTGGAATCCGATAGATGCAGACGGTTATATGTATATTGACTGTCTATGGGTATACAAATGTCTATCCTGGTGGGCGAATTAGACCCGGAAAGGGGAAAATCCCAGTATTCAAATAAAGGCATCACCGCGCAATCTCTGCAAGGCACACTTATTTGCGTCTTTTCCGTCATACTTCACAAAAATCCTTTCCAGTAGCGCTGCTACAGCTCTGCGAATTTTTGTATTATCTGACGGAAAATCCGACTGCGCAATTTCACCATCGGAATTACGCGGTAATGCCTAAAATTTTAGCATATATATTTTTGATTTCTTGTCGGATTCAACTCTGAAGAATTTTTTCAGAGTTGAATCCAATAATGAGGAGAGCAATTGTGAATATTGATATCGTTAACCGCTCAGCTCTGGAAGCATTAGAAAAAGGAGATTTTTTGACTGCTCAAAAGCTTTTTCATAAGAATTGTAATTGTAAAGATTACCGCACACTAAATAATTATGGCGTTTTTTGCATAGAAAACGGTTTTGAAAGAAAAAACGGACAGATTGTCTCCGGGGTAGGATATGGAAAGAGATATATAAAGGAGGCATATGAACGAAATAACAATTGGTTAATCTTGTCAAATATGGCTTCTCTGGCTCGATATGAAAAGGATTTCAAGTTGGCGTTTGATTTTTACAAAAAGGCATATGAACAGAGAAATCATGCTGATATACTTTACAATATGAGCGCTTGTTTATATGAAACAAATCAATTCAAAGCTGTTATGGCCTTATTGGAAGAGCAGAATCTGATGGTGTCTGATTTTTTCTTGTTATATCTTTTTTCTGCGTTGAAAGAGAACAAAGATATTTTTATTTCTATGCTGAATGAGAAAGATGTGCGGAAAATGAAGCTTGAACCTGATATAATCCTTGTTATATTGTATCTATACGATAAAAACAAAATTACACTGGAGGATATCGATAATTATTTAAATGACTGGAGTCCTGATAAATACATGTGGGCAGTAGTGATTGACTCACTGATTGATAACCATGTGAATATCAGCGCAATCAAAGAGATAATCGAGAAGAAAACAGAGGGGTATACATCCGAAAATAAGCTCAAAAAGTCAGCATTGGCTCTTTTGAATTCCTCGGAGGAGCAGCGGCAAATTTATATTGAGTCTACATCATACTACAAGCCCATATTTCGTGCCATATGCGGATACTTTGGGTGTCCGATTCATAATACTGAATGGTAAAAAAACAGCTTTATAATTCTTTCTTTGTATATTGTTCGGTGGATTCATAATGCCGGAAATATTCTGTATAAAAAGACATATGCCTTCACAACCGGAACACTCGGGACAGCGAGGAGTACTTTGAACTATGGCTATTAGGATTATACATGGGGCGATCTGCTGACGGATGTAGATGGCGACCATATTGAGTAATGCCTGCCTGCTCAATAATCCTAAAATGTCGCCGCATGATAATCCCGATATTATCATGCCGACAGGAATACCCATGTAGGAGGTTCAATATGCAAACGACCAAATTCGTTAAGCAACCGGTTGCTGTCAGCGTCATCGTGGAGAAAGACGGACGCGTTTTCCCGAAAAAGTTTTTATGGAAGGATGGTCACACCTATAATAATACTGCTACGCTGTTACTATTAAACTGCAAGGCACGTTGGAGTGAAGTCGGGAGGATATAATCAGCGCTTCTTTGAAAATATACATTACAGCGGATAGAAAGGACATAATGAGCTATGAAGAAATTCAAAAAAGTAATTCAGGGCATATGGTTCAGCCTGAAGCTGACCTTCGGTATGAAGGAAGGCGCACAGTATGTGGCCTATAAATTATTTCTTACCTTGCTTGATAATTTAGTTCCTTTGGCGCTGACCATCTTTCCCGGTCTGATTATCAACGAACTTTTGGCAGATAGACGGATTACTTACCTGATTGTTTATGTTCTGGTGTTGGCACTGGTTCCTCTGATCAAAGAAATCGTACAAACCTTTTCAAACAGACGGGTCATGTCTCTGGAGCAGAGTCTCAGCCGTCGTCTCATGTCAGAATTCTACTTATATATTTTGAGAATGGACTACGAAACGCTTGAGAATCCGGACCTACAGGAGGAACAGGAGCGGGCAAGAAGCACCTATACCTGCAGTACCGGCATTGTGGATCAGGTAATCGCACTTTTTGCGGCGATAATCAATATTTTCATTTATTCCTTTGTGATTGTCCGATATCAGTTCTCCATCATTTTCCTGGTGTTCGTCATAGTCTTTATCAACTACTTAGTAAAGCGGACTGTGCAGGAAAAAATGTTTGTGGAACGGAAGGAATTGGACAAATACGATCGCAAGATTTTTACCATCACCTATATGTTTGATCAACAAAGCTACGGAAAAGAATTCCGTGTATTTGATTTAAGCAAATATCTGGTTGACAAATTTGTAAACCTGAGAAAAGAGAGGGATGCAATCGAGATCAGTCAACATAAAAAGTACAGTAAGGTAAGCATTATCAATGCTATCCTTTCCTGTATCCAACTGCTTGGCTTATATTTTATCTTTCTGTTTAGTATTTTTAAAAAAAATTTTCTGGTCGGAGATCTGTCGATCGGGTTGGCAGCTTCCTTTCAGCTTTCCGGCAAGCTGAAAAACACCGTGAATGCTTACTTGAGCCTTTGTGAGCGGAGCATGTATATCGATGAAATGAATGCTTTTTTCAATCGATCAAATCGCATTTGCTCCGCCGGAGCATACACACCTCTATTTGATGACAATTCCGAGATTGAGTTTAAAGATGTTTCCTTCAAATATCCCGGAAGCAGTTCTTATGCGCTTCGGCATCTGAATCTGAAGATTAAGGCAAACGAAAAGCTGTGCATTGTCGGTCAGAACGGCGGCGGCAAATCCACTTTTATAAAATTACTCACAAGGCTATATGTACCTTGCGAGGGCGAGATCACGCTGAACGGGCAGAACATCAACGATTACGATTATGCACTCTACCAAAAGCTATTTGCACCGGTCTTTCAGGATTTTGTAGAATATGAATTTTCGGCAGAGGAAAACATCATATTAAACGCACCGGAGGATACGGACCGGTTACAGGGGGTCATCCGAAAAACCGGACTAAACGGATTGTTTGAAAAGCTTCCCAAAGGAGTCCATACACAGGTAGGTAAATATATTGATCCCGAAGGCTTTGAACCGTCCGGCGGGGAGTCACAGCGGATGGCAATTGCCAGAGCCTTGTATCGCGGAGGCAAGATATTCCTGTTGGATGAGCCAACCGCCGCACTGGATCCATTGCAGGAATACGAGATCTACACGCAATTCAGCCAGATGATTGAGAAAAAGTGTGCAATCCTCATCACGCATCGCCTCTCCGCAGTTCAGCTCGCCGATAAGGTAGCCGTATTTGACAACGGTCATGTCGCAGAATACGGTACTCACGCTGAGCTTTACGCCAAAGGCGGTATTTACACCGAAATGTTTGACAAACAGGCGCAGTTTTATCGCGATCAGCCGTCAGAACAGACAGGCTCCGAGGACGCTGTATGATCGATTGAGAAAGAATCTTATATGTTCGTTCAAAATGCAAGGAGACAATGAACCATGGCATCGAATCATTTTGAAGGCAAAATATTAAATGTTCACCCAATCTTGCGGTAAAAGTCAATCCCGTATTCTATCAGTTGCTGAATGGGTCGTATGAGGGGTGGTTTTATGAACGGTTTATCAATCTCGTTTCCAAGGTAGCTTTTCGCCGGGGCGAAAAGCAATTTGAGGGATTGGGGGAAGGCTGCGTTATGAAGCTGGAGCGGATTGGGCAGGATTTTTCAGTTTGTCAGGTGGAAGATTATTCTCTGGTCAATTTGGAATCGGAATATTGTTTTATCGGAAAGACCGATGCGGAAAAATCGCTGGCATGTGCGACGGGAGAGGTCCCGTCAAATGCAATCAAACGGGAAGACGGCTGGAAAGCGTTTCGTGTTCAGGGCGTTCTCGATTTTTCGATGATTGGGATTCTGTCGAACATTGCGGCGGTTTTGGCAGAGCATGCGATTTCGATTTTTGCCGTGTCGACCTACAACACCGATTACATTTTGGTAAAGCGCGAGGATTATTCGCGCGGGGCAGAAATTCTGCAATCTGCGGGGTATGAAATTACGGACTGACGGAATCTGTCGGTCCCAATATTGGAGGGTTTTATGAGGATTACGGTATATCTCGGCGCGAACGAGGGCAACGACCCGGCATTGCGCAAGGCGGTTGAGGAGTTGGGCGAATGGATTGGCGCCAGCGGAAACGCGCTGGTCTATGGCGGGTCCAAATCCGGTTTAATGGGGGCAATTGCCGACAGCGTGTTGCGCGCCGGGGGTGAGGTGACAGGTGTCGAACCGCAGTTCTTTATCGAAAACGAATTTCAGCACGATGGACTGACAAAGCTGATTGTGACAAAAGATATGTCGGAACGCAAGAACAAGATGATTGAGCTGGGCGACGCCTTTATCGCTTTCCCCGGCGGCACCGGAACTTTGGAGGAAATTGCCGAGGTCATGTCTAAGGTATCTCTGAAACAGCTGGATGCACCCTGCATTCTCTATAATCTGAACGGTTACTACGATGATTTGAAAGCGCTGCTGAATCGAATGATTGAAAAAGGTCTATCCTCCAAAGAGCGACAGGAAGGAATCTATTTTGCCGAGAATCTCGATGATATAAAACAAATTTTGAAACTGGCATAACTATGTGTAGGGGTAATTCTATTCTATCAGAACTCAATCACTTTTTCTATAGCTTTTTTGCTTTTGGTCTCAAATCTATTGTAACACTACAAATGCCGCAAACGGATGATGAATAAAAAGATTGAATCAGGGGGGAACAATCATGAAAGAAAACAGAAAATTATTGAAAGAAGTGTTGAAGGATATTCGTCACGATATGACGGACGAGGAAGTGCTGAACCTTTTGGCAGACAGCAAGATTTCGGTCAGTCCCGAAAAAGAAAAGGAAAAATACACGATCGGACAGCGGGCAGCCGATACCATTGCAAAATTTGCCGGCAGCTGGGCATTCATATTCTTGTTTGCCGGCGTACTGATTCTGTGGATGGTCGTCAATGCCATCCTTGCAACAAAAGCATTTGACCCTTATCCGTTTATTCTTCTGAATCTTGTCCTGTCCTGCGTGGCAGCCATTCAGGCACCGCTGATTATGATGAGTCAGAATCGGCAGGAAGAAAAAGATCGCCGCCGAGCGGAAAACGATTATAAGGTGAACCTGAAAACAGAGATCATGATTGAAGATCTGTACGATAAAGTGAACGCGATCCTTGCCAAGCAGTCGCAAATTGAGAAACTGCTGTCGGAGCGTAAGGAAGAAAACGAGGAAACAAAGAATTAAGAGATTGGCAAATCGGAATTTGGGAAAGGACGGAAATGTATCTCCGGGATTGCAAAGCATCCGACTGCGAACAATTGACAGAACTGTTTTATGATGCTTTGAATCGGTGCTGTGTTAATGAATAGGAACGCCTGCCGGTTATATATTTTCTAAATTCGTTATGGTTTTGTCTGCATTTTTGACCATTGTCCTCCCTTGCCTGCCGGTTCTGTGCGGTCTTGGCGTGCGGGTGCTCCGGTTTTTCGGCGCGTTCCGCTGAGGGGCGCATGCAATCTGTCGGGGGAAGCTTCCGGAAGGCGGCTTCCCCTGAGCTGTTTTCAGTAAGGTCGGAATGAAACACCGTGCAGGTTCAACGGCAGCTGCTCTTTGATTTTCGATATCCGACCGGTTCCAAAATCAAAGATTTTCGAATTATTGTGCATCTGCAACAGAATTTCGGTTCTTTTTTTGGTTGATTGCACACTTGAAAAACGGCTTCGATCATGCTACAATAAAAAAAATGGGCATATCGGAGGATGAAGCTTTGGAACCATTATGGATTTGGCTGCAGGAGGATGCGGCAGCGGACAGCTACGGGGAGTTCTATACGTCATTTGATTGGGAGGGGGGCGAGACCGAGCTGCGGATTTCCGCCGACTCGGACTACACCCTGTTTCTGAACGGTCGGTTTGTGAATTCGGATCAGTACAAGGATTTCCCTTACTGCAAGGTCTATGACCGCCTCGACATCACCCCGTATCTGCGCCGGGGAGTCAATCACATGGCGGTTACCGTCTGGCATTACGGCGTCGGAAACTTTTCGTATTACCCTGGACCGGCGTGCCTGTGGTATACGGTGTCGGTTGCCGGAAAACCGGTTGCGGTGTCCGGTACGGAAACGCAATCCCGCCTTAGCCTTGCCTATCGCAGCCATGCACAGAAGAACATTACCTTTCAGCTTGGATTCAGCTTTTTCTATCGGGCAGACCGGGAGGACGGCTGGAAGAATGGCCTGCTGAACGGGTTTTCGGCAAGCCGGGCGCTCGATCTTCCGGCACCGGAGACGGAGCGGCCGGTGCGGAAGCTGTCTGTCCTGCCCCGCATTCCCAGCCGCCTGGTTCGCCGCGAGGGCAACCGCTGGCTGTTTGACCTCGGGCATGAGGAGGTCGGATACCTGACACTTTCGGTACGTTCTGCGGTCCCGCAGACGTTGCACATCGCGTGGGGCGAGCATATTGCGGACGGTTGGGTGCGATCCCGCATTGGCGACCGGGATTTCAGCGCGGGGGTATCCGTCGGTGCCGGGGAGACGGAATATGCCAACCATTTCCGGCGGCTCGGGGCGCGCTATCTGGAACTGGTTTCGGAATCGGATCTGGAAATCGGATTTTTGTCCGTGCTCCCGTGCCCGTATCCGCTGGAACCGGTTGCGGTTTCCTTCGGCGATGAATTGACCGACCGGATCTATGCCGTTGCGGTGCGCACGCTGGAGCTTTGTATGCACGATCATTACGAGGACTGCCCGTGGAGAGAGCAGGCGATGTACGCCATGGACAGCCGGAATCAGATGCTTTGCGGGTATTACGCCTTTCGGGAATTCGCATTCCCGCGTGCCTGCCTGTGGCTGATGGGGCAGGACAGGCGGGGGGACGGTCTGCTTGCCATCTGCACGCCGGAAAATCTCGGCAACGCGATTCCGTCCTTCTCGCTGCATTATATCCTGGCGCTTTACGAGTATTCCGTGCAGTCCGGCGACCTGACCCTCGCGCGTGAGGTTCTGCCGCGGGCAGAGGCGATTCTGCAGGCATTCCTTTGCCGTATGGAGAACGGTCTGGTTCCAACCTTTACGGATGAAAACTACTGGAACTTCTACGAGTGGCGGGAGGAGCTGGACGGCAAAAAAGCCGCTGCGCATTTTGATGCTGTGCTGAACGGCCTGCTGTCCCTTGCGCTGGACCGGATGCAGCGGATCTATGACCTTTTGCAGATCCGCAAGGATCTCCGTGCTTGTATTCGGTCGCTCAACCGCCGGATTTTTGAGGTTTTCTATGTTCCGGAGCAGAATCGGTTCCGCAACCGTTCCGATACCTGCGGCTACAGCGAGCTGGCAAACGCGCTTGCGGTTCTGTGCGGCGCGGCAGAAGGGGAGATTGCCGAAAGCGTTGCCGCACAGCTGGCGGGGGAAAACGACATGACCCCGGTTTCTCTGAGCATGACCTGCTTTCTGTACGATGCCCTGCTGAAGGTTGACCGGGACGGCTACCGTGAGGCGGTTCTGGAGGACATCCGCAAAACCTATCAGCCTATGCTGGATGCCGGCGCGACCTCCTTTTGGGAAACCGAGCTGGGAGAGGCTGATTTTCACGGTGCCGGCAGTCTCTGCCACGGCTGGAGCGCCATGCCTGTTTACTACTACCACACGCTTCTTCAGCCGCAGCTCCCGGTGGCGGACTGAATTCACCTTCATACCCAAAGAGATCCCGCATGATTGCGGGGTCTCTTTTGTGCCTCTCCGTCAAAATCAACAAAGGAGCAACGGCAATTTTGGAGAACATGAAATTCACTTCCTGTGGATTCTGTCAAACCTTACGATTTGTGCGAATTTTCTTTCGGATTTTATATGGTTATTTTCCGTAAAAAGTGTTAAAATTGGACAAAAGGAAGAACCAAAACCACGTAATCCGGATACGGATTGCTCAATGAAGGAGCATTATGCTGATTACCTGTTATTCAGACATTCACAATATGCTTTCGATGCTGGACTATCCGACCACGCTGCGAAAAACGGTTGCGATGGGCGTAGATCTGAACCTGCGGCGGTTCGGCAGGGCAGATGTGACGCTGGTTGGCGGTGACACCGTCAGCGACTATGTTTCCTATCGGGAATCCGGTTGGCTGCCGAAGCGGAATTTCACGGACATCAAGGAAAAGCTGTCGCAGGAGCTGAAGCGGGGAACCCGGGACGGGCGCGTGATCTATATTGCCGGAAACCACGATTTTGCCTGCGGCGAGGGGGTGAAGGAAGGGTATAACGACGTTCCGTATAATTCCTCCGATTACTACTTCACGGGACCGATGCGGGAAGATATGGGCACACTGCCGGATGCGGATGTCTGCATGGGATATTCCGAGAAGGTGGGCAAACAGGCAGGCGCTTATCTGCTGGGGTTCCGGTATGAGGTTGGCGGAATCGATTTTTATGCGCTGAACTTCCACCCGGATGATATTTATTCGCATCAGGCAATGTGGAAAGACAGCATCCGCCGCTATTCGCCGGACGCGCTCCGCTGGCTGAAGCAGCGGCTGCGGGAAACCGACCCGGACGGGCACAAGCCGACGGTTGTTCTGACACATATGCCGCCGGACAGCGTGGACTGTGAGAACCGTGCTCTGCTGCTGGACGCATACCGGGGACACCGCAATATTTTTCATCTGTTCGGGGATACGCACGGGATTGTCCGAAACGGATTCACCGCGCAGCAGGTTTTCCGGATGTTTGACAGGGCAGATTCCGCGCCGGATTTCGGCAGCACGCAGAAGACCAGCCGTGATTGGACAGATCAGTCGCATCTGTTTACGGCACATCTGATGGGAACGCAACGCTGCGATCTTGCGTATCTGCACGATGTGGTCCCGGGGGACCCCGGCACCGATGAAGCGGCTTATCAGTTACACCCGCGCACGGCAACGCCGCGAATTTCTCAAGGGCTGGCGATCGAGACCTTTCCGGACCGCTTTGAATTCCGAATGTGCAACCACAGCGTGGGGCTGGAGGATGGGCGCTATGCTACGGATGATCCGATTGAGCCGTATATCGCGTACTTTCGCTGACGGTTCAATCTACGGATAAAAAATAAAAACAAAGGAGATGTGATTTATGAAACGCTTACTCTGTCTGTTCCTGGTTGTCATGATGGCTTTGACTGTTTTTGCCGGATGCAAAAAAGGAACCCCCAACAACCCGGGAACTTCCGACACCGATGAAGAAACCCACACCGACACGAACGGTTCCGAAACCGAAGAACCAAAGAAAAGCTGGGACGACCTGCCGAAGGAAAAATTCAACGGCGAGGAATACAACATTCTCGGCAGAAAGCACACCCCGTGGGGCAGTGACGACCTGTATGCAACGGATGCGAAAACCGAGCTGTCCGCAGCGGTTTTTGCCCGCAACAGCGCTGTGGAGCTCCGGTACGGAATCACCATCAACGTCAATATGTATGACGGCCCCGTCAACATTGTAACGGCAATGGACCTGGCAGATACCAGCGACTATGATCTTTACGATGTCACGCTCGGTCAGTGGGGCAGAGATCTGATTACCGGTTGCTTCCAGGACCTGACAAAGACGGATGTCCTGGACCTGTCCGACAGTTGGTGGGACCAGCGCTTTATTGAAAGCCTGACCATTTACGACCAGCTTTACGGCGTGCTTTCGGATGCGACCTACGTTGATAAAATGGCAACGTGGGCAACCATCTTCAACAAGGATATGGTCACGGCGCACGATCTGAACGTGGATATTTACAAGCTGGTTGAAGAAGGCGAATGGACGTTTGCAAAGGTGATCGAGCTTGCCAAAATGGTCAACCTGGATGTCAACGAAGACGGGGTGATGGAAATCGGCGGCAAGGACATCTACGGCATCGGCGGCGAGCTGGCAAATCTGGACTTCCTGATTCAGGCAAGCGGCATGCCGTATGCTTACTATCAGGATGACAAAATCGTCTACAGCCTGGTAGACCGGGTGTCTGATTTTGACGGCGTGTTCAACGCGGTATACGATCTGGTTGCGGATTCCACCCTGACCTATATGGCAGATGCACACACTGCCGCCTGGGCCGGCGGCCGGAAGCTCTTTGAACAGCAGCAGATGCTGTTTTACATCTCCGGCGTTCTGAACCTGCCTGTCTATTTCCGCGGCTACGAGCATGACTACGGTGTGGTTCCCATGCCGAAATACACCACGGAGCAGACGCGTTACTACAACCCGGTTACCACCTACAACTGCCCGACGCTCTGCGTTCCGAGAAACGCCGAGAATACCCGGATGTCGATGGTGATTCTGCAGGCGCTTTCCTGCCGCGGCGAGGAAACGCTGATTCCGGTCTTCTATGACACCGTTCTGAAGAATCAGGCATCCCGCGATCCGCAGACCTGGGCTATGATGGATAGGATTTTTGAGGATCGCATTTTCGACCTTGCAACCATCCACAACTTCGGCAAGCTGGCTGGAAACGTGACCTCCGAAATTCCGAAGCTGGTTCTGGAAAAGAGACCGGGCGATTTCGTGTCCACCGTGAAAGCCAACGAGGGCTTGGCGACGGACGCAATTGATAAGCTGATGAACTTCTACGACAGCCACTACAAGCCGGAATAAGCGTTTGCAAGAAACCTGTGATTTTCCTATGATGAGAACGATGCAAAGAAACAGAAATAAGATTTGGTTTGTTCTGCTCCTGCTGGTGGCGCTGCTGCTTGCCGCCTGCAAGGGCGGAAACGATAACGGGAAGGACAGCACCGATGGAAACACCACCCCGTCCGCATCGGAATCGGGCACGAAGCACGAGCCCGGCACCGATGAACCGGATCCGGGCGACGGCTCCCTCCTCCTTGTGAAGAACGGAAAGACCAATTTCAGCATTATCACGCCGCGGAGTGGCAGCCTGGCGGTCCAAAGAGCCGCGAACCGACTTTCGGAGTGGTTTTCCGATGCCGGTGTTGCGATGCCGGTGGCGGGAGACGGCGGAAACTTCAACAAGAACGTTCCAACCGACACCTATGAGATTCTGCTGGGGAAAACCAACCGTGCCGAATCCCGCGCGGTGACCGACGGGGAAATTCCGAAGTGTGGATACCTCTGGCGGGTGTCCGGACGGCGGCTGGTGATTCAGGCGTCGGACGATGCGATGCTGGAGCTGGCTGTCGGCGAGCTGTTTCATACCTGTCAGAACGATCTGGCGGGCGGAAATCTGACCCTTTCCGGGGATCTTTCACAAACGGTGGACGTGCCGGACGGACGGCGCGGCTGGCTGCTTTCGGGTATTCCGGATTATGCGGGCGGCGAGCTTTCCCTCAATGCGTATGACAGCGGCTACGGGCTGACGGATTACTCCGAGGATGCGGCATACAACTCCCGGATGCAGATTGTCTATAACACATCCGTTGCCGAATTCGAAGCCTACGGCAGGAAACTGGCGGATGCCGGCTATTCCAAAACCTTTGAAAACACGATCGGCGACAACCGCTATACCGCATGGCGGAAGGCAACCACCCGGCTGTATGTCTACTATACCGGCTCCGGCAGTGAGGTCCGCGTGATCTGGGACCGGAACAGCACGGTGGACCCCGACCGGTTCTCCTACAGCTATACGCCGAAGGCGGAGGACACCTCGGTTTATTATGCCTATGCGATTTATCACGGACCGACCGGGCTGGACTACAGCAACTGCGGCCAGCTGGGCGTGATCAAAATGGCAGACAACAGCCTGTTCGTAATCGACGGCGGCATGGCGGCACAGTTTGACACCGCTGCGCAGGAAGGCTTTGTCAAGTTCGCCCGTGAAGTAACCGGAACGCCGGAGGGCGAGAAGGTCCGCATTGCCTGCTGGTTCTTTACCCACACGCACGGCGACCATTGGGCGGGACTTGCAAAGGTGATGACTTCTGCCAAATACCGGAATGATTTTTCGCTGGAGCGCGTGGCAGCCAACTACGTGAACGCGCAGCTGGATCAGAATACGGGGATTCAGTCGCTGTATAGTTCGCTGGTATCAGCCTGGCCGGAATGCCGGATGCTCAAACTGCACACCGGCATGAATCTGCAGCTGGCAGATCTCAACATCGAAGTACTTTACACGCATGAGGACAATGTCCGCCGCAACGGCATCAGCCGGATCACCGATCCGAACGACGCAAGCACGGTTCTCAAGCTGACCATGGGCGGCGTTACCCAGCTGATTCTGGGCGACCTGAACGAGGTTGGCATGGAAGCCCTGATCGGGCAGATGCCGGCAGACTATCTCAAGGTGGACATCGTGCAGGTGGCGCACCACGGCTGGAACTGGGTGGATGCCATCTATGACCTTGCCAAGGCACCGTATGCAATCTTTCCGCAGAGCGAGGGCGGCGCAAACCGGACGCTCGGCGTGGATGCAAAGCATACGCTCCTGAAGGTGCAGGAGTATGCGTCTCCCGAAAACTGCTTCTATTCCGACAAAACAAGCAGTCTGGTGGTCAAGGACGGCAAGGTGACCATCGGGCAGTCCTATCCGCTTTATTACGACAGCCCGGATTATGACTGGGGAAATGTTTATGAAGGTGTGGACCTCGGCACAGTGAAGGATTGGTCCTTCCGGTACGACGGTAAAAAGAAATCGTGACAGACAGGCTCATTCGGTTTGATACCCGATGCTGCGGCATCCGGTATAAATATTAGAAAAAGGAGATCTCGCGATGAAAAAGCTCAAACGTATCCTTTCCTGCATTTTTGTATTGGTCTTTCTGCTTTCAACCTTTTCCGGTATTGCCGTTACGGCGGCGGATGTCACCTATAATGACGGCGACACCGCAGGCCTGCCGGTGAAGCCGGACGGGGTCATTCACAGAACCGCCAACCGGCTGGTCTGGTCGCAGAGCAACGGCAAAATTCTGACCGGCCGCAAGGGTGCCCTGCGGGTTGCACAGGGGCAGCTGATGGGGCTGACGGTGGAAGCCAGCTCGCAGCGCTATGCTTACGCAGGCTTTGTGGGCGGAAGCGAAAATCAGCGTGCGGTTGAAATGATCGATATGTACACCAGCGATTCGCTCGGCTACTGGCAGTACCGGAATGCAAAGGGCGAGTATGCAAATCCGCGTGCCCTGACGATGGACGGTAAGAAGCAGGTGATTGTCGGTCTGGACGGCACTTCCGAGGGCGTGCAGGTAGCCTTCCTGCTGCCCGACACGGAAACCGGCGAGATGACCCAGACGCTGCTCACGCAGGTGCTGGCTCAGCCGGAGGACGGAACCCAGCTG
Organism: uncultured Eubacteriales bacterium; assembly: GCA_900555785.1. Lineage (GTDB taxonomy): Bacteria > Bacillota > Clostridia > Oscillospirales > CAG-272 > UMGS1865. The sequence continues at coordinate 13,765 of USMO01000004.1, forward strand.
CTCTGCCGCGGTCTGAAATGCCTCGCGATCGGCAAGACCAGATACCTCTATGTGCTGACCACGGACGGCAAGGATACAACCGAAGCCGCTTCGGAGAGCAAAGCCAACTATGACCGTGTTTACCGCTACATCGTAACCGTGAGCGGCGACACCCGCGAACTGAAGCTGGATACTGCATTCGGCATCAACGAAGCCGGCACCAAGGGCGGCGGATACGCAGTCGTGAAGGTGGCTTCCGGGCTGAATACCGAAGGCGACAGCTCCGTTGCCGAGCTTTACGGCGTGGATGTCCGCAGCGACGGCGCAGTCTTCATCGGCTGCGGAAACAACCGGACGGATGCCGTGGTCCTGAGTGCGGACGGCGCTTCCAGCCTCGGCACGCTGTATGACAACAACGACACCTGGACACCGAACGGCCCGATTGCACTGGTGGATGATGCCTATCTTGGCGTTATGAACAACCAGTACGGCGGCAGCCAGTGGGCGAAGGGGAACATGAACGTGTTCAACGCGAAGGATCTGACGCAGTACACCAAGCAGACCTACTGGGAGCAGCTCTGCTGGCTGGAGCCCTATGAAAAGAACGTCTGCTATGCAATGTGCTATGTGGGCGGCAACCTCTACTACACGAACGTCAGCAACGGCAACGCCACCGACGATTACTACAGCGCCGGCGCGGATCAGATTATTGTGATGAACATTGCCGCCAAGTCCGGCAAAAAGTATTCTGCGGCGATGGCTTCCCGGATCTTTACCAACCAGGCAGGCCGTGCTTCCGATCTGAAAACGGTCTGGGCACAGAGCAAATCCAATATTCTCACAAACCCCGGTCAGACTCTGAAGACGGCAACCGGTCAGCTGGAAGGCTTTGCGGTCAGCCCGGATGAGCAGTTTGCGTTCCTCGGTTTTTCAGGCGGGGAGGCTGAAAACCGTGCGCTGGAAATGATTTCGCTGGGGACCGGCGAATCGCTCGGCTCCTTCCGGCATCAGGATGCAGGCGGTGCCTATGCAGTTCCGCGCGCAGCAGATGCAGACGGTAAGAACCATGTGTATGTGGGTTGGGACAGCACCTCGGAGGGCATTCAGATTACGCGCCTGGATTACACCGCAGAGGGTGTTATGACCGAGGGGATGACCTTCAATGCCTCCAACAACACCGGTTTGCTTGTCCGCGATATCCGCTACCGCGTACTGAACGGAGTCGAATATCTCTACGTCCTGATGTCTGACGGACTTGAGGGCGCGGATAACACCAGAAACGACCGGATCTACCGTTACACCATCGGTGACAATACGCTGACGGTGGATAAGACCTTCGGCATTCAGGGCTTTGCAAATCCCCGCGTGCTCAGCGGCAGAAGCGACAACGGACTGACCGAGCTGTACGCCATCGATGTGGACACGGACGGAACGGTTTACGTGACCAGCAACGACGGCCCGCTGGCTGCAAGACTGACCAAGAACGGAACGGAATACGCGGCACTCTGGGGAAGCAACACCGACAACAGCAAGTCGCAGGGCGCGATTGCCGTGGTTGACCGCTTTGTCATTACGCCGATCAATGCCGGCGCAGGTGTCAAGGAAGGCATGGCGTGGGACAGAAACATTGTGAAGGACAGAGATACCGGAAAATCTCCTTATAACGGGCTCTGGTCGTTTACGAAGAACTCTGCCCGCATCAAGTACAATGCGGAAGTGATGAACTACTACACGCATATGCGCTACGTCAACGGCACGCTCTACATTGCCGACCGCGGAGCAGGGGAAGCAACCGAAGCGGTGGATGTCAACGCCGACAAGATCTGGAAGGTGACATACGACAGCCCTGTGTACAACGATACCGTCAAGACCATCGGTTTCCAGACCTCCGATGTGAACACCGAAACGAACACTTATCGCGCTCGTTTTCTTGCAACGCTGGATTCGGACGAATACTACGGTGCGGGGTTTGAGATCTCCTATGAGTACACCAACGCAGAGGGCGTTCTGGTCAAGCATACCTACACGCTGAAGGAAACCGTTTGCAAGAATGCATACACCGGCATTTCGGGCATCGGTGCCACACTCCGGGCGCAGGGCGTGGGCGGCAGATATCTGATCGCCATGTCGGTTGAGAATATCCCGACCTCCATCGCGGAAATCACGTTCTCCGTTCGCGCATATGTTCTGGGAGAAGACGAAACACCGGTCTTTGAATCGGAAACACCGACGACCTTCACCATCAAGTCTCCTGCCAACTGACAGGATCCAACGGAAAGGAGTTTTACGATGAAACAATTGTATCTGACCCCCTTTATGACCGTTTTCTGCGTCCAGGAGGATGTTCTGACCGCATCGGATGAATCCACCACGGAAGTAACCACCACGGGAGCAACCACCACGGGGGACAAACCGTTCCACTATAACGACGGAGCCGGAGACGGCGGTTCCGTTCCGTTTGCCGGATAACTGATACTATAACGGGACAGGCAATCGCACAGATGTTCTCTTTGCTGCGATTGTCTGTTCCGTTTTTGTTCTTGATTTATTCCTTGTATTTCGCCGGCTTTTATGGTATAATAAGTTGAGAGAGGCAGACCGTCTGCCACTCGGAAATCAGCCGGATCAATTGATTATCAAAAAAGGGGGGCGGTTGCATGGCTTATGATACATTGGAAGAACTGTTGGATCATTTGCGCAACGTGACCAACCTGACCGTTTCCTGCTGCAACAGCAAATATCGCAGCACCGATTCCGGCGGTGGCGGTCCGATCCCGGAAAACCGCTTTTGCCAGATGATTCATTCCTGCGAGAAAGCACTGTCCATCTGTATCAATTCAGACATTGATGCCTATCGGACGGCGGAGAAAAACGGGCTGCACTGCTATACCTGTCCGTTTGGGCTTCTGGAAGCGGTGATGCCGATTTCCTTTGAGGGAAATGCCGCCGGATATGTGATGATCGGGAAGGCGATTCCCGATGAAGCAGGTGTGGAGGAACGGATTCTGCAGAACCTGTTCGACCGCTTCCCGGAGCTGAAGAAAAAGCGGGAGTACCTGGCGGACTGCCTTTCCCGCTTCACCCGCATTTCAAAGGCGCAATGGGAGGCAAGCCTGTGCACGCTGTATGTCTATGGCAAGTATATCGAGGAGCAGCGGCTGCTGTTCCGGCAGTCCAAAACGCTGGCACAGCTTGCAAAGGAATATATCGGCGCGAATTACGGGAGCAAAATTACCATGACCGATCTCTGCCTGCGTCTGCATTGCAGCACGGTTACTCTGAACCATCATTTTCGCCGCGAGTTCGGTACCTCGATTGCCGAATATCTGCGTGACAAACGGCTGTCGCGTTCCGAATACCTGCTGGTGCACTCCAGAATGAACATCAATGAAATTTCGGATTTCTGCGGATTTTCCGATGCAAACTATTTCTTCCGGCAGTTCAAATCGAGGCACGGTGTTTCGCCTTCGCAGTACCGCAAACTGCACGGTGAGGAAAAGCCAGGTTGATTCAACGGAAAAGAACAGGACTCAGTCGGAGTCCTGTTCTTTTCCGTTATGCAGGAATCGTTTCAGAGCGGTGTGCATCAGCGGTGTCAGATGCTCCGCAACGGTTTTGTGCCCCTCCCGGTGCGGGTGGAGCGGCTCGGGCGGAATCCACCCGGACGCGTTGATGAAATGCACCTCGGTGCGGTTTGCCGCGTTGTAGTCTGCCACCAGGGCCTTCAGCGTATCCTGATGTGTGCCGCAAAAAGCGGAAACGGCAAAAATTTCGGCTCGCGGACTTCTTCTGCGTACCGCATCCAGCAGGCGGATATAGCCCTGCCGGTAAAGCTCCGGAGCCTTGCCGCTGTCGTTTGCACCGTGGTTGATGACCGCGATGTCCGCCTGCGGCAGCCCCTCCAGCGGTGCTCCGTCAAAGAAGAACGGGTAGGAATCCGGTGCCGGCGGAATCCAGCCGCAGCCCTTCCGCGTGATGCCGACCGCGCCGTAGCCCATGAAGACCGGGCGGCAGTTCAGTGCCTCGGCGGTCAGCCATGCCCAGGTCGCGCAGCAATCGTCCTGGTAGGGGCGGTTGAGCTGATCCAGCTCAAATGCATCGCGGGTCTGCTCGCAGTAGTCGGTGTCAATCAGCACGCCCTCGGTAATCGAATCTCCGATGAATTCCAGCACGGGGCGGAGATCCGGCACAAGAGGCGCCGGCTGTTCGGTCTGAATGCCGAGAAACTGCAGCGCGCCCGTCAGCGGAGCATACCATCTGCCGGTCTGCTCGATGGAACCCTTGAAGATGACCCGGCAGACGTGCACGCCCGGTGTTTCCGCGCACACGCGCAGGTAACTGTCCACCGGCGTTTCAATCCGGTCGCCGCCGTCCAGTTGAATCCAGAGGTGCAGATGCGGGGTCTGGTTGATTGCGGTATCGAACCGGATGACTGCCATGTCGCCCGAAAATGCAAACTCCAGATACGAACCCGGCGCGGTCGTTACGGCACGGTCAGGTTCCTGCTTCCAGCGCCCGGTCAGCCGGACGGATGCATGGGAATACGGTATCACCATTTTGTTTTACCTGCCTTTCTGCATCGCTTCCCGGATGATGGGCACCAGACGGTCGGCAACGGTTTTGTGCCCGTCGCGGTGCGGGTGGAGCGGCTCCGGAGGAATCCAGCCGGCAGAATCGACAAAGTGCACCCGGCAGCCTTTTGCGCGGTTGTATTCCGGAATCAGCTCCGCAAGGGCTTCGCGGTGGGTCCCCCGGAATGCGGAAACGGCAAAAACCGTTGCAAGGGGGCTCCGTGCCCGCACCGCATCCAGCAGCTCCGTATACGCTGCGGCATAACGTTCCGGCGTTGCGGCGTAGTCGTTTGCCCCGTGGTTGATGACGATCAGGTCTGCCTGCGGAATGTCCAGCGGCTCACCGTTGTAGCAGTAAGGATAGGCTGCCGGAGCAGCAGGGACTCTCCCTTGCCCGCCGCGAGTGACTCCGACAGAACCGTAGCCCATGATCACGGGGCGACAGTTCAGCGCCTCGGCGGTGCGGAATGCCCAGGTTGCCGCAGCATCGTTCTGAAATGCCAGCGTGAGAGCGTTGCATTCCAGCGGCGGCAGCATTCCCTCGCGATAATCGGTGTCAATCGACACGCCTTCGGTAATGGAGTCGCCGATGATTTCCATGATCGGTCGCGTATCCGGCTTCAGGGCAACCGGTGTGTCGGTCTGAACCCCTAGAAACCGTACCGCTCCCGTCAGCGGTTCCCGCCATCTGGCGCTTTCCTCGGATGCGCTCTTGAAAAGGATCTGCGCGGTATGCAGCCCGGTGTGAGCGGTCCGAATGCGGAGATAACGGTCCAGCATCACCTCGGTGCGGCAGCCGCCGTCAACGGAAATCCACAGGTGCGGCACAACCGGCAGATTGCGCGTGGTGTCAAACCGCAGGACCGCCATATCCCCCGCAAACGAGCACTCGATGTATGCGCCCGGTGCGGTGGTTACGGCACTGCCCGGCAGTTTTGCCCACCGCCCGGTCAGACGGACGGATTCATGTGTATAGGGGACGACCATGACCTGCTCCTTTCGGCAGCACTGCGCAACCGGTGCGGCGCGTCAATGCTGCATTGACCTTATTCTTCTATTGCCGCTGCGATCTTTTCGCGCAGGATTCCGTAAAAATCCTCGCGGGGGAGCGTGCGGAAGGTGACCGGCTCGCCGGCAGTCTCGCGCAGCAGAGCCTCGGTAAAGTCTCTGCCCCGGACGGATTCGCAGAGCGACAGCATCCGCAGATCTTCCATCGCCTCCCGCATGGCGTTCAGACGCAGCGACTCCCAGCAGTCCCCGCCCTCGCCCGGGTATACCAGAAATGCGTCACCGGACGGCATAAAATAGTCTGCATCGGTATTCAGGAACGGATCGAGATGGTGATAGGAATCCTGTGAATTCCAGAAGTTGAAGCCCCAGTGGAGGAAACCCTCAATGCGGTTCTGCCAGAGCTGGAAGCCGAGTGCGCGGGTGTCACACAGGCGCTGCGCAATCATCCGCCCGGTGATGTGGTGGGTCCCGGTTGTGCTGCCGCAATAATAGACCCACAGCCCCGGCACGTTGTGCGCCAGGAACGGATCGGCATGGTAAATCACGGGAATCGGCTTTTGCATCACGCCGCTTTCATAGAAAGCATAATCCGACATGGCATCGATCAGCGGCAGGTCGCCGATGTATCTGGCTACCAGGTTCTTGCAGGCGAGATAATGCGCAAGGTGCTTTCCGTGCGGTTCGTCCGAGATGTGGAAGAAGGTCTTTTTCTCCACACCCTTCTGCCGCAGGAACCCGACCAGCGCGGGCAGGAATTGGGAGAGGAAGCATTCATAGTCCGCCCCCAGCGCGTCCGTCTCCCAGCCGAAGATGCGGCGGACTTCACCCTCAACATCAGCCACGACCTTGGGGGCTGCTGCGGCACCCCACTGCGAGAACAGGTGTGCCATTTCAAAGTATTCCACACCGCAGGACAGACAGAGATCAATCCAGCGGTCCAGCAGGGAGAAGTCAAAGGCGTACTGCCCGGGGGCGGTAACGCGGATTCTCACCAGCTGAGTGGTGGTGCGCTCCCCCCCGATGTAGGTGTCCAGCTCCGGCGTGAGGATGGGGGTGAGGATCATATTGATGCCGTTCTTCACCGCCGTGCGGATGTAGGTTTCCAGAATGCGCCAGTGCTCCGGGGAGAAGGGCTCCGTGTGATAGAAATCGGCAAGGCAGTCGCTGTAGAACCACTCGGTGTGAATCAGCTTCTGCGGCGGGAGTGCGTGCGACAGGACCCGTACGGTAACGGTGACTGAATCCTCACCGACCGAAACGGTCAGGGGATATTCGCCGGCTTCCAGGGCGTCCGGCAGGTCGGCACGGATGAAAAGCACCTGCGTCTGTCCGACGGGAACGGTCAACTGCCCGTTATAGTGCAGCGGGCGGAGCAGGTCGGGATACAGACCCGGGGAAGTGCGCAGATAGGGCGCGGGATTTTCCAGCGGGCAGGTGGGGTAGTGAACGGGAACGCTGACCGCAACGCGGAAGGAGACAGAGCCGGCAAGCGGACCCGCGGCAGAGACCGGCAGACGGTATTTTTCTTTCTTTCCGACATCTGCGGCGCTGACTGCGACCTGAAACGTGAGCGGCTGACCGCGGAATACCGTAAAGCGGTCGGTGGCGGGCTTGAACAGAATGTTCTCGTCCAGAAAGCATTTTTCGAGCGAGGACAGCGGCTTGAGCAACAGCTTGTTTGCTGACGGTTCCATGAAAAACTCCTTTTCTGTTTTGACTTGCAACCTGATTTCGGACGGATTCAGACAATTGAAACGGTCGGGATCATCTGCGTATATCAGACCGAAGACAAAAGGTGTTAGTTCCCCAAAAAGAGCAAAGCTGAACGCCGCTTTTTGACCATGTAAGCGCAAAGAAAAAGCTTTGTAAAAAGAAACGCCGATCAGAGGGTTTCGCCGTCTTTTAAAAAGGCGGGCGATAACTTTCCCTGCTTTGTCTACAGCCTGGTATATGATTTTCTCTTTTATTATACCTCAAAAATTCTTCCGGTACAAGGTAAAAATAGGAAGCATTTTCGGAAAAACAGAAAGGTTGCGGGCTTTCGGCTTGTTTTTTGGAGAAAACGGTCGCTCATACCATGCAAAAAAGCCAAATGCCAGGCTGTGCATTTGGCAGTGTTTTTTTGTGTGGGTGACGGTGGACGCATAACCGCGGGCTGCTTTCCTGCGGTCAGTTGGGACTTTCGGACTTGCGGAACCATGCCTGTAAACGCGCTTATAATTTTATGCTCCTTTAATATTTTTTCGGATTCTTCGAGATCATCGAAGAGCGTGAGTTGCCTTGCGAGGACGCCTTCCTCGTAGGTGTCGTAATTGGATATCATATTTGAGTCTTGAAATAAAGATATCATTTGTCGAATAAGAAAATAATCGTCTCATAAAAGTCGCCAAATGGTTGGAAAATGCATTTCGTTGGTTCGAGTCTGTCTACAGACCCGAAAAGCTCGAAATGCATCTACAAAATTTCGAAAAACTTTAGAGTCGAAAAAGCCGGAGAAATCTCTCGAAATCTCCGGTTTCCTCGTTTTTTTGTGGCATGAACTAAATCAGCCACTCATGATGTGTCTACAGGTCAATTTGGATGCCGCCCCGTGTAATCACAAATCATCCTCGTCTATAAGTCCCATCGAGACTTGCTCATCCAACATCGCTTTCAGATACTTTCTATCCGCGATATTGTATTCCCAAATTTTTTCACTGCATATATAACATTTATTCGGCTTATTGTCGGAAATAATCTCGCCATCCGCAATTCTTACGCTATAACCGCTTATCAGCACACCCGGGTTTATATATTTTTGCAATATTTGCGGAATATCTTCTCGCGTAGATACAAAATGAATGCGTACCTCCCATGTGTCGCCGACCTTATAAATGTTGCATTCTTTCGCGATGCCGTAATCCAAAATTTGTTTGCCCATAGTATCAAGAGACAATCCGAAATGGTATTCATTTACGACAACCGGCGGCTTTTCTTTTGGAGCAAAGTCAAAAAGGTCGTCCATGGTCATGTGAAACAACTGCGCAATTTGCGGCAAAAGCATGATGTCGGGGTAACTTTCTTCATTTTCCCATTTGCTGACTGCGGCTTTGGTCACTCCAAGCATACTCGCAAGCTCTTCTTGTGTAAGATTACGCTCCCTTCTTTTCGCTTTAATCTTATTGCCTATTTTCAGATTTGACATGTGCAACGTCTCCTCAATCATATGTATTTTGGAACCAATCTTATTATATCAAGTAACAAGCGTTTTGTCAATCGATTGTTGATTTATTTTGTCAGCCAACAGTTGTCAGGCAAAGGAAAATAAACCTCCCACACTCTCGCGCGGGAGGCTTGTGATGTGTGTCCGATTTAGATGCAAAACCGTGTGTGGCCAATTTAGATGCACGCAGATTTTGCAGAGGGTAGACTATCCCCTTGGCGATGATGGGAGTTGCACATGACCGCTATCTGCCGGGGCGCAACGCCATGCTTGCAAACGAAACTATGTAATTATTTATTGATTATACCATGTTCTTCTAACAATTCAACAAGTTCATTGCTCAAAATATAAGTTTCACCGCTATATATAAAGTACCAGTTATCATTGAATTTATAAGGGCCGGATATATCAATTTGGATGCGAGGGTCATCTTTTAAACACATTTGGAAAGATGTGTATTTTTCATAATTTATAGAAGAAACAGTTACGTCGCTTTTTCTCATTACGGATGAAAGAGAAATCTCTATATCTGTATCTTTTATTGTAAATATTTTACTTTGTATGTCATAATCAGACCTGACATAAAGACCTTTATTATACAATGATGACTCTTCGTTATCGCAGAAAATAAATATTGGATTTTCTTCGTCAAAAGTATAGTAATACATATCGGGAAAGAACGGAAATTGGGAATACCAACCGAGTTCAACCACCGTATCGTCCGCCGTTGTACGAACTTCAAAATAATCATCGGTACGATAATATCTGTTATCGCCATATAACAAATTATGATTATCATCATATGAAAGCTTGCTCATATCGCCCTTAAAACGATCAATAATTGCACATGAAGTCAAGGAAAACAGAAGCAAACATGACAGGACTAAGCAAATTAGTTTTTTCATTATGCAATCTCCTTTGCTGTGTTGATTGAGGCGACACCGCCTCTCGTGTCTTTGTTATACCACAATTTTGTAAACATTTCAAGTGGGGTAGTCCGAATCTGTCCAAAGCGTTGTTGCATCTACAGCTTTGTAAATATTTTTTGAACGAGAAGTTTTTTGAAAGGCCTCGGAAAGTGTGTGGCGGTTCGAATCTGTCCACGGTTTTGCTTCTGTGGGGAATC
>USMO01000005.1 GCA_900555785.1 uncultured Eubacteriales bacterium
ACGATACCCGTAATCTCCGGATTTTTGATTTCAACCGCAAATTCAAAAATCAAAAATTCAAGGAGATTACAATGGCTATTTACTATTACGAAGATCAAAACGGGAAATACAGCTCGCACACAGATGCGCGGAGATTCTCACGGGTTTCCGGCAAGGAGGCATACGCCTACCTGAAATCGGCAGAAGGAAAGACAAGGCGATTCATGAAATCCAATGACTATGAGGACGGCGGAGAGGATGTCTTCGTTGAGATTCCCGCCGAATACATCAGGGACTACCGTCAGGGTGAACGCCGGGAGCAGTATGTCAACGACATCCGCGAGGATGCCGGATTTACGGAGATTTCTCTTTATGCCATGCAGGGCGACGGAAATCCGAACGATCTGCTTTCGGGCGAGGAACTGATTGCGGATGAATCTGTGGATGTTGTCGCAGAGGTCATGCACAAGATGGAGCTTGAAACGCTTCGGAAAGCACTTCTTTCTCTTTCGGAGAGCGAGTATCAGTTGATTTATGACCTGTTTCTAAAAGATAATCCACTGACGGAACGGGACATTTCAAAGAAATACAAGGTATCACAGCCTATCATCCACAAAAGAAAAATGCAGATTTTTGAGAAACTCAGAAAGTTTTTTTGAAAAAGGGGCTATCAAACGCGAAAAAAGTGTGGAATACAGGGTGAGGGGGTAAATGATCCCCGAGGTTCTTTGACAACCGAATAAAGGGATACCGAGGTAGCATCCCACCTTGCCCGAAAGGGCGAGCCGCCGGGACCGGGCGCCATGACCTCACCCATCGGGTGAGCGAGCGATCAACCGTGTCGCCGGACCGACCGATAAACAGCATCGGCGGCAGGCGATGACAGAGGTGAGGAACAATGATACTTCTGCGAAAGCAGCCCGCGATGTGCATGCGGGATACGGGGGTTACGGGCTGGAACTCTTATGTCCGCGACACTGTATATGATCCTCGTTTCCGTGAAAATAGTCACGGAATAGATGCTGCGAGGTACTCGGTATCTCCCCTGTGGGCAACGGTCTGCGCCGTCTGACGACTGCGCTCTCCGTTGCCCCATCGCCGGGGGCTGATACAAATACGGCGAAAGTTCATAACCAAATTTATATTTTGGCGATTGAACCACTGTGCAGGAGCCGGAAGGTTCCTGCATACCATTCAGTCGCCAAAAGCAATTTCAAAAAACAGGAGAATGAAAATGTTTGAAATTACTTATAACGACGCAGACGCTCTTGAGCGTTATGAAGAAGAAAAAAGAGCTTATCCGGGTGCCAAGTACGATTTTACTTTTGAAAAGCGATTCCTTGTGTATCATGCGGATATGCTCCATCAAATTATTTATTATGCCATCGACATGAAAACAGGACTTTCCTCCGAGGTCATGCGGAGAAAATCGGGCAGCCCGGTCAAGAAAGCCGAATACGCCTCTATCCTTATGGACAGGCTGATGGATTCCATCAAATATGTCGGCGACAGACGAACTTATCTGTCGGAGGGCATAGCACCCCTTCACATGATCGACAACATCTTCCGCGTGATCCTTCCGCATTACGGCTTCGCCGTTCGGGAAGAACAGATCGAACTGGCAAAGACCATGTTCAAAGGATTTGTCGGAAAAGCCGTGTCTATCTGCGAAGCGGAGGTCGGAACCGGCAAAACCATGGCATATCTCGTTGCCGCACTGGTCGCGCGGGATTACAAAAAACGCAAGTACAATGTATTCTCGCCGATCACCATCTCCACTTCAAGCATTGAACTGCAGAAAATGATTGTCGAGAAGGAAATCCCGAGACTGTCGAAAATCCTCGTGGAAAGCAACGCTATCGCCAAGCCGCTGACCGTAACACTCCGCAAAGGCAAGGAGCATTACTTCTGCAAACGCCGCTTCTATGATTTCTATGACAAAATCAAGCTGTACCCCGAAAAGTACAGCCGACTGGTGGAAGCCTTCGATGCTTGCCGCTTTGCAGACAGAGCCTTTGACCTGGATACCGTCAAAATGCGGGAATCCGTGAAAAGCAGTATCTGCGTGCAGGGATGCTCCCGATGCAGATATGAGGATGAATGCTTCTATCGCAGAATGACAGAGCGCAACCGCTTCGGTCAGTTTGATTTTCAGGTGACCAACCATCAGCTGTTCCTCACCTCCGCAAGAATGCGCTATGAAGAACAACATCCCCTGCTCATCGACAGCGACCTCGTAATAATTGACGAGGCACATAAGCTCCATGATGCCGCGCTGGATGCCATGGGCGATCAGCTGGCAGAAAACGAGATCAAGCGATATGTTTCGGCAGTCGGGCATCTGAACAGCAATCCGAAGAAGATTGAGCTATACAAGGCAATACTTACTGGCTTGCTCTCCAATAGCGAGAAGCTGTTCGGGAGTGCCAAACAAAAAGCCGGGTACGACGATACCGATACTGGCAGAAGCCAGATGATTGAACTGAACCCAGAGGATATCACGCTGATTGAAGCGTTGATTGCGGATATCCGACACATCGAGAGAATGCGGAAGGAAGAACCGCGACACCTCAAAAACAGAGCCGGACTTCTTATAAAGAAGCTGTCCTCCTTCAAAAATCAATCAGGCAACAACATTTGGATTGAAACCGATGAAAACCGGCTGCACTCCATCTGTTCTGCATCGAAGAACATCGGGCGGGTTTTGCGGGAGTATGTGTGGGAAACCTCTTCGAGCTTTGTGCTGACCTCCGGGACGATGAGCGACGGCGTCGATTTTTCTTTCTTTGAAAAGGAAAACGGCATTCACCAGATCGCAAAGATGTTCCGTCAGACCAGTATGACGGCATCTCCTTTTGATTACAAAAATCACACACGGCTGTACATGCCGACAGGAATACCCCTTCCCGAAAATAATTCCCCCGAATACATTGCGGCGATTTCCGATGAGATCGTAAAGATTGTGAAAGCCACAAACGGTCATGCGGCAATCCTTTTTACCTCCTACAAGGTTCTCGAAGCCGTGTACCGCCAGACCAAGGATCGACTTACGCAGTACGAACTCATCCGCATGACGAGATCAAACAAGAGCGCCATTGCAGATTTCAAGAAAAGCAAAAACGGCGTGCTGTTTGCATCCGGTTCCATGTGGGAGGGCGTTGACTGCATCGGAGATTGCCTCTCCTCCGTCATCATTCCGCGACTTCCGTTTCCGATGCGCTCTGCGACCATGGAAAGCAAAAAGGAAGAATGCAACGGGCTTGGTGAATTCGTCAATACCATCTGCGTACCCGAAATGCTCATCAAGCTCCGTCAGGGCTTGGGCAGACTGATCCGCTGTGAAACCGACACGGGACTCATCAGCATTCTTGACACCCGTGCTACCACGGGCAAGTATGCGGACAAGGTCGGCAATGTACTTGCAAAGTACACGAAGGCGGAAACGCTGGATGAGGTCGAAACATTTTTCCGCGAGGTCAAAAGCCCTGCCTATTTTGAGGTCTGATCGTGCTTGCGGTACACAGTCAGAAAAACGCAAACTACCTGCACATCCTCGGGGTTCTTCGCTATCTGCGGGATGAGAAACTGATTTCGGAGGCGCAGTATTTGCGGGCAAAAAACTATTACCGAAAGCTGACCGGCGCGGATATCACAGTCCCGGATTGAGTTTTCTGAAAGTTATCAATTGAATTTCCGCTTTGCGCTGGATATGTGCAAAGATATGTGGTATTGTTGTGCTTGCAAAAGCGGTTGGTATTATAGCCACCCGCAGAAAGGAGTCGAAACATGGCAACAGTAACCGTCATCTCCCCCGTGACCGGCAAGCCGGTGGAACACAAAAGAGTCGCTGCATACTGCCGTGTTTCGACGAACTCTGCAGATCAGCAGAATTCCTACAACACACAGGTCCGCTACTATACCCGATACATAAAATCGAGAACGGAATGGACTCTCGTGGATATCTTTGCAGATGAAGGACTCAGCGGAACTTCATCCGAAAAACGAGAAAACTTTCAGCGGATGATCACCATGTGCGATCTGAAGCAGATCGACCTTGTAGTTACAAAATCGGTCTCGCGGTTTGCCCGCAATGTCAAGGAAACGCTGGAATATGTACGAAAGCTCAAACTGCTCGGTATTGGTGTCGTCTTTGAAAAAGAAGGAATCAACACCCTTTCCATGGGCGATGAGATGTTGCTCAACACCTTCTCGGCAATCGCACAGGAAGAATCGGTTTCCATCTCGCAAAACATTCGATTCTCCATTCAAAAGCGGATGCAGATGGGCGAATATGGAATCGTCTTTCACAGTAAGTGAAGCGCCCCGGAACTGTCGTCCGGGGCGCTTTCAAAAGCATACGAATTCTTAATCAACAACAAAATTGAAAATACAAAAGGCTACTGAAAAACGGGAAATTTGGAATTGCGGATGTTGCGGAAAACGCCGGCTTTGCCGATTTGTATTATTTCAGCCGAAAATTCAAAGCCGAAACCGGCATGACCCCAACCGAGTACCGCGTACAAAGATAGCGACAATTACTGCTGACGGTATTCCGTCGGTGTCATCCCCACGGTCTTTTTGAAATAGCGGCAAAATTTGTTTTCCCCAAAAAGGCATTGGCCTCCCGGAGCTGCTCGTCGGTCGGAATCCATTCGGGATGTCCGTTGTCGGCTCTGCCGAGAAAGGTGTTCTTGATACCGCCATACGCATGGTAAGGGAAAAATTCCGCTCCGCGGCAGTGCTTCAGTCTGCTTTCAAGCTCCGCAACCCGTCGGTAATGCTCCGCATCGGTGTTTACCCCGCGCACAAGGATACAACGCAGCTGCGTTGCCCCGCCAAGCCGGTCTACCGCCAGTAGGTCCTTCCAAATTTGCTCCAGTCCCACGCCTGTATTTTTCAGGTGTCGCGCCTCGTCGGTATCCTTGATGTCCCACAGAAACAGATCCGTCAGGGAAACAAGCTCCTCCAAGCGCTCGTTCTCAAAACAGCCGCAGGTTTCGATTGCGGTAGAAAGTCCGGCATTCCGGCAAAGCCTGAGCAGTTCCACGCAACCGTCCGCCTGCAAAAGCGGCTCTCCGCCGGACAGCGTAACCCCGCCCTCCGCGCCGAAAAATGCCATGTCCTTTTGGATTTCCGCAAAGACCTCCGGAACGGTTCGACGCTGTCCGCACATGGACAGTGCCCCCGTCGGACAGACCTTTACGCATATGCCGCAGGCACGGCACCCGGCACGGCGGAATTGGTGCGTCCCGTTTTCTACGGTATGCAAATTCGCTGGGCAGACCGTACAGCCACCGCAGGAAATACACTTTGACGGATAGAACAGAAGCTGCGGTGCCGGCTCCTGCGTCTCCGGATTATGGCACCATGCACAGCGCAAGGGGCAGCCCTTGAGAAAGACAACCGTCCGGATTCCGGGGCCGTCCTGCGTGCAGAAGCGCTGGAGCTCGGTTATCATCAGGGTTTCCAAAATCATTTCTCCATTTGCTCAATAATCATCTGTTGCCAGCTGCGGTCCAGCGTTACAAAGCGTGCATTCCACCCCGAAACGCGAACCGAAAGGGTTTGATAATCCTCCGGATGCGCCTGCGCTTCATGGAGAATTTTTGCGTCCGCCACATCCAGCTGGAGGAAGAAGCCGCCAAGCCGGACAAAGCCCCGGAGCAAAGCGACCATTGCCAAAATGCCCGTGTCACCCTTCACAACCGAGGGAAGGAGCTTCAGATCCAACGCCGCACCGGTGGTCATCTCGGAAAGATCTGCCCGGCAATAAGAACAAATCACCGCAGTTGCACCCTCGCCGTCGGTTCCCGGTGTCGGGGAGGCATTACCGGCAAGAATGTCTCCTGCTTTTGTCCCGTGCGCGCAAGCAAGCCGTTTTACCCGCCATTCCAGCTGCCGCCCGAAGGTGCTGATGCCTGCCGGGAGACGGTATCCGCACTGCCCCTCCTGCCGCCGGCAGCATTCGGCAAAGTCGTGCACCAGCCGCCGGTACAATTCGTCTGCTTCCCCGGAATCGTTGCCGTAATACCGGTAGTGATTTTTCGCATACAGGCGCAGCGTCTCGGCGCCCGCCCAATTCTTCCGCAGAGTCTGCATCAGCTCCGCAAAGGAGATCACCCGGTCATCAAAAACCAGCTTTTTGATCGCATACAGGCTGTTGACCGTGTCGGCAATTCCCCCGATATGCGGAGAGCGGACATTGTAAACGGCACCGCCCTCGTAGTAGGAAAGCCCACGCCCGATGCAGTCCGCTTCAAACAGCGAAACCACCGTGCAGGGAATCTCCGGCTTCCATTTCCAGGTTCCGTCCGCATTTTTCCCGGAAAAATCGTTCTGAAGTCCGACCGTAATTCCCTGAATTTTCGCAGTTAAATCGCCGATAAATGCCGCATACAAAGCCTCAAACGACTCAAATGCCACATCGTCTCCGTAGTCCTTCAGCGTCCTGTGCTGGAGAAGCTGCAGGGCATCAAACGGGATGTAGCCGAAGTTGGTCTTCCCCGGAATCTGGACCTCCCAGCACCCGTCATTGGCAAACCGGACGGCTTCTTCGCGCGAATATCCGAAGTCCGTCAGCGCCTTCAGAACCAGCTCCTCATTGTAAACCGCAATCGTGCCGCCGCCGTAACGAATCACCTCGCAGACCCGACGCAGCAGTTCTTCCGGTGTTTTGCTGTTCAGGCGCACCGTGGTCGGAAAATCGCCGATATTGAGCTCCTCCAGAATATCCAGGACGAGATAGGTTACCTCATTCGTAACCTCCTTCCCGTCATCTCCGATTCCCGCAAGAACAAGGTTTTGGTAATGCTGCGCGTCGCCTGACCCACGGTTTCCGCCCCTGACCCATTCACAGCCCTTGATGAAGAAATGGGCAAGGATTTCCCGCGCCTCGTCAAGAGAAAGCGTATCGTTCGCAAGGTCGCGCTTCAGATAATCCCCCAACAGTACATCCAGTCGCCCGATGCCGGGCCAACTTCCGCAAAGCCGGATGAACGAGAACACGAACCATACCGACTGCACCGCCTGATAGAAATTTTCCGGCGGCTCCATCGGCACACGCAACAGGTTCTGATAGTTTGCCGCATATTCCGTTCTTCCGCGCAATGCATCCAAATATCTGCGATGATAGATATCAAAGGCATCCAGGCAGTTGAGAACGCTTCTCGCAAACGGCTCCCGTTCGGTTCCGCGGTAGCGTTCAAGTGCAGCCTCAGCCCGCCGCCGGATTCCGTTGATACCGATTTTCAGAACCTCGTCAAAGTTAACCGTCAGATGGCTGACCGAAGATAGCACGGCTTTCCCGCGAAAGCTTGCCGGAACAACATGGCGGATCGCCTCCCCCAGTGTTGCCGCGCCGCTGAGCCTTTCCCCCTCGCAGATGCGGATCGGCGCGCGCTCCACGATCCGGCGGATGCAAAGATCATGCTGTTCAAGCAGCGTCATGGCTTCAAAGCCGGGCTCATCGTCCATCATGATACACGGTGTCCTCATGGTATCCAACCCGTACCGGTGTCTGAGGGAATCATCGGCAAACCGCCGTGTGGCTTCGCAAAGGCGAATCGGTCGCTTTCCGCACGCTGAATAGAATTCCATATTCCCACCTCCTGTTTTCTAAATTATATCATACAATTTTCCGGACGTCTATTGATTTTTCTCCGATAATATGGTACAATTCTATCAGTAAACCAAGATCGGAGGGAGCATTATGACCGACATCCGAGTCAACTACAGCATCCATAGCGGGTTTGAAGGCGTTGCGTGTGAAGGTCTTTGCCACAGAAAGACGCTCCCATACCTGTCCCTGGTGCAGGCGCTTGACGGTGAATACGAAATTCAGCTGAACGATGGCGACATACACCGCACCGGCACCGGCGGATTCTTTATCGCGCCGGCGTTCGTCCGGCAGACCATCGTGCATCATGTCGGTCAGCAGTCCGGAACAATGACGGCAAGATGGTTGTTCCTGGATGTCGTGCTGAACAGGAAAGAGCATCTTGAAAACCGCTATGTATTCCCAACAGTCCTCACGCCGCAGGAAGCACCGGAATTATGCGAGGTTGTGGATCGGTATTTCTCGGCTGGGGATGATTTCGAAGCAACCTGCTGTCTCTATGACATCGTGCGCCTGCTGGTACGAAGCGGAAAACCGATCGGAGAGCCGCAGAATGAATTTGAACGCACCGTCACCGCCTATCTGTCGGAGCACTATGCCGAAAAGCTCGGCGTGCCGGAGCTTGCCAAAGCCGTTTGCATGTCGGAATCCAATTTCTACGCCGTTTTTAAGAAGCATTTCGGGCTTTCCCCAACGGTCTATCTGAACCAGTACCGCATCACTCTCGCCTCCAAAATGACCAGCGAAACAGAACTCCCGATCTGCCGTATCGCCGAGGCGGTCGGAATTCCGGATGCCACCTACTTCAACCGGCGCTTCCGCAAAAGCATCGGAACCACGCCAACGGAATACCGGAGACTGTTTCACGGCAAATAAAGCGGTTCCCGAAAAAGACATTGCCCTTGTTTGGCGCAATGTCTTTTGTCTTTCCTATTTCCGGACATCCGAAAAAGGAATATCCGTCAGCTGCAAAACCGCCGGCTCCAGCAGCTCCCCGCGGCCGTCGGCAGACCACATCACGTGTTTTTCGCGGTCGACCTCAAAGAACATCACGCCCTCGTCCCGATGACCATGCCCCATCCAGTTGGAAAACACCAGATTGCCGTCCGGCAGAAGCGCAACGCCCAGCAGCCACCGAATACCAATTTCCGGGACATCCGCCGCAGTCAGTGACCACACCTCATGCCCCGCCCGATCCAGCTCATACGCACCGGACATACAGGTATACAGCAAATGCCCGTCCGGCAGCTCCACCACGCCAAACGCATCCGGGCGGATCGGATAAGCATCAAGAACCATGCCGTTCAGGTCCAGACGCTTGAGCCGGTTGATTCCGGGCTGCACCACCAGATAGCCATCGGCGGTTTTCCGTGCCATCCGCATGGCCTCGTGCGGGTTCGCCCCTTCATATGCAATCGGAATTTCACGAAGCACCTGCCCCTCGGCGCTGACCTCACGCAATGCCTTATGGCGTAGCTCGGCGGTCAGAAAATTGCCGTCCGGCAGTGGCTGAACGCTGAACACCTCTCCCCCCGCACCGCGGTATCCGCCCACAGTTCTTCCGTCTCGGTCGAAAAGCGTGAAGCCGTCCCCCTGTTCGCCTCCGAAATGGGAAACCAACAGCTCCCCCCGGTCGTTTTGCCAAAGATCAAAGCAGGCAAAAATTCCGTCCATCGTCCGCACGATTTTTCCGTCCGCATCCACCCAGCACAGCCGGCTTGCCGCCGTATCGCTCAGAACGAAGGTATGGTGCTTTTTACCGATAAGCTTCATTCCTTCTCTCCCTCTGCCATGTGCAGAATCTTCACGATGCCGTCACGCCCAATGGGAGGAAGCGACGGCAGAAATCCGTTCGCATCACAGCCGTGCGCCACAATCTCATCGGCAATTTTTTCAATGTCGGATGCCGGAATGCCCGCGTTGCGGAGCGTGTGCGGAACCCCGACCTCATCCATAAACGCAATGATCGCTTCCACCGTCATGCGCGCGGCGAGCACATCGTTTTCCTCCCGGATTCCGAACAGATGGCGCCCCAGCAGGGCAAACCGTGCAGAGCGCTCAGCGTTCAGCTTGGCGGTATACCGGAAGTAGGCATCCATAAAAATTGCAAGCGTCACACCGTGTGTGGTGTTATACAGCGCCGAGAGAACATGCCCCATCTGGTGCATCGGCGTTGGCGCATTCAGGCCGGACTGCAGATACCCGTTCCACGAAAGCGATGCCGCCCATTGCAGGTTTGCACGGTGGGCCACATCCTCCGGATTTGCCAGAACCGCACGCAGCTCGTCCATCTCTGCCCGGAGCAGTCCCTCATGAAGCCGATCCTGAACCGGGGAATGCTGGTCACCGTTGAGATATGCCTCCAGAACGTGCGACATGGCATCCACCGCGCCAACGGCAGTCTGATAGGCCGGCAGCGTTTTGGTAAGCGCCGGGTCGATCACCGAAACGGTTGGGAAAATGACCGGCGTCCAGACATACGCCTTTTCCAGGGTCTGGTCGTTTGTTGCAACGGCAATGCAGTTCATCTCGGAGCTGGTGGCGGGAAGCGTGGGAACCATAACTGTTGGAAGCGAGGATGCGGGCGGAACCGCCACCGCCTGATCGTGGCGGGAAACGAACATCTTCCACAGCTCCCCTTCATAGTGAACGCCGGCAGCAATCACCTTGGTGGAATCCATCACGCTTCCGCCGCCGATGCCGATAACAAAATCGACCTGCTCCGCCCGGCACAGCTCCACAGCCGCCTGAATATGTGAGAGCAGCGGATTTGCCTGCACATGATAAAACCGAAGCACGCCAATGCCCTCTGCCGTCAGGGCGCTTTCCGTGTCAGACAGCAGCGATGCAAAAAAATCATGGGATTCGTAAGAGACGATCAGTGCCTTTTTCCCGAAGCCCTTTACGATGGCAGCCAGATCCTTGAATTTTCCGGGACCAAATACCACACGAACCGGATTGTAGAGTTCAAAATTCTGCATGACAAATTCCTTTCCTAATGGACATAGTGAAGGCAATATCTCCTAATAAAGTATTGTTTTTTATAGGATACCACATTGAACTGCAAAGCGCAATTGACGATTCAACATAAATATAGGACAATTCTATAAAAGTAACAAATAATCTTATCGAAACCTTGTCTACCAACATGGCCTAATATCATGTTCCATTATGGATCCAACGCTCGATCATCCATAGCCTGCGGCGGCTCACCACCTGAAAAATCCGCCCCTACCATCTGCCCCACTGCCATACCGACTGCACACAGGAGAAGGATGACCACCACAACAATCCAGCCACCCGCAACGATGGCGGCAGTGATTCCCTTGATAGCCGCAACCGCTGTTTTGGTTGCGGCTATCGTTGCTTTGATCGCGCATCGTCCAAAATTGATCGTTGCCCGAATCGCGGCTTTCATCATCTGCGCCACAGCTTTGCCGTTGCATCCCTGCAAAACGGGGATGATGTCAAGACTGTACAGGAAAACCTTGGGCACCATTCCGCATCCTTTACACTGGATGTTTACGGACATGTGACCGATAAAATGCGGCAGGACAGCGCGGAACGAATGGAGAATTACATCAAAGCCTTGCGCGGATAGACACTACAATTAAATATTATCGGAGAAGATAAAAGATTAAAGTTGAGGGTACACTCATGAAAGGAAATCTGCTCCACAAATAGCACTCTGCAGTCGAATGGATTGCAGGGTGTTTTTCTATACTCAAAAATCAGAAAGGAGGTGTGCGAATGCTTGCTCTTTTGATCGTCATCGGCTTGCTCCGGCTTGTCTGGACTTCCGCGCGGGAGTTCTACGGCAGCGGCACGGTTGCAGCCCTGATCGTGGCGATTGCCATTCTTTCCATTTTCCTCCCCGCCGCTTGCGGGAACTGAAAAAGAAGATTCAATTTTTCATCAAATGACTTGACAAATCAAAAAAATCATGCTAACAGGCGCCGGTTTGGTGTAAAAAAATCTCTCACGCACAGCGTATAAAGCGATTGGGGTCACGGTTGGGGTCAATGGTTCTTCTTGAATTTCCAAAAATGGAGAGAAAACGAGAAAAAGCCCCGAAATCGTAAGATTTCGGGAGCTTTTCTTGGCGGAGAAGGAGAGATTTGAACTCTCGCGCCGTTATTCACGGCCTACACCCTTAGCAGGGGCGCCTCTTCGGCCTCTTGAGTACTTCTCCATGTACCCATCCGCGGTCGCCGGTTGCATAGACCATCGGACCATTCTATTATACTACATTCTCCGCCGTTTGTCAAGCCCTTTTTGTGAAAAATTTCATTTTTCCGTTTGGTCGGTGTGTGTCTTGGCAGGATTTTCCGTGCCGGAGATCCCGTCCGCGCTCCCGTGCTTCCCCTTCCGGAACACGATCAGCTTACTGATGAAGTAATTCGCGATGACGACGATGACGGCGGCGACGACTTTGAAGACGTATTCGCTCAGCCCCAGTGCGGTCACGAAGACTGCCATAATCGCTTCCTGCGCAAGCAGCGTCACCACGCGCCCGCCGGCAAAAGTGCCCAGCTCCCCCAGCACCGGCAGCAGCCCGCGCTTGCGGCTCCGGAACACGAGAATCCGGTTGGTAAAGAACGCAAACAGCACCGCCGCGACCCATGCCACGGTGTCGATGACATGGACGGTGACCCAATGGGTCTGCATCTGCTCCGCGAACAGGCGGTAGCCGGCAAAGCAGATGCCCCAGTCGACCACCGTTGTCAGTCCGCCAAAAATCAGGTACAGCAGCTGCTCGCGGTATTTGACGCACAGCGCCTCGATTTTTTTGATCATTCCGCGCCTCTGTCAGTTCGCAACCGTGTAGGTCGTTCCCGCTTTGGTGTCGACCAACGTGACGCCCATTGCGGTCAGTTCCGCGCGGATGCGGTCTGCCTCGGCGTAGTTCTTCTCTGCCTTCGCCTGCCGCCGCGCTTCAATCATGCTCTCAATCTTCGCCGCCAGTTCTGCCGGGATCTCCGGCTTTGCCGCCTCCTCTGCTTTCCGCGCCTTTTCCGCGTTCTCCAGCAGGTTCAGGCACAGCACTTTGTCATATTCTGCCAGCAGTGCCCGTTTGGTTGCGTCGTTCGTCTTTGCCTTGAGAACGTCATAGACCGCCGTGACCGCCAGCGAGGTATTCAGGTCGTTATCCAGCGCCGCAACGAACTTTGCGCGCTCTGCATCGTAGGCTTCCCGGTCAATCTCCCCTTCGTTCTTCAGCGCCGCAATCTTTGCAATCAGCTTTTCATACGCGGTCTTGGCGTTGTCCATGTTCTCATACGAGAAAACCAGCGATTTGCGGTAGTGCGACTGCAGGCAGAAGAAGCGGTAGACCATCGGGTCGTAGCCCTTTTCGGCAAGCAGCGAGAGAGTCAGAAATTCGCCCTTCGATTTGCTCATCTTGCCCGATGTGGTGTTCAGGTGGAGGACATGGAACCAATAGTTACACCACTTATGCCCGAGGTATGCCTCGCTCTGCGCAATCTCGTTGGTGTGGTGCGGGAAGGCGTTGTCGATGCCGCCGCAGTGAATATCGAGGTATTCGCCGAGATACTTCATGCTGATGCAGGAGCATTCGATATGCCAGCCGGGGTATCCGACGCCCCACGGGCTATCCCATTTGAGTTCCTGCGCATCGAATTTAGATTTGGTGAACCAGAGCACGAAATCCGCTTTATTGCGCTTATTGCCGTCCTCCTCAACGCCTTCTCTGACGCCAACTGCGAGGTCCTCCTCTTCAAAATTGTGGAAGACGTAATACTGCTTGAGCTTGGAGGTGTCGAAATAGATATTGCCACCCGCTTCGTAAGCGTAGCCCTTTTCAATCAGCGCCTGGATGACCTTGATGAAATCCGCGATGCATCCGGTTGCAGGCTGAACAACGTCCGGCGTGCGGATGTTGAGCTTTTTGCAGTCGTCAAAAAAGCAATCGGTATAGAATTTCGCAATCTCCATGACGGTCTTATGCTCGCGCTTTGCGCCCTTGAGCATCTTATCCTCTCCGGTGTCTGCATCCGAGGTGAGGTGCCCGACGTCCGTGATGTTCATCACGCGCTTGACGTCATATCCCGAAAACCGCAGGTAGCGGTCGAGAACATCCTCCATGATATAGGTGCGGAGGTTCCCGATATGCGCAAAATGGTAGACCGTCGGTCCGCAGGTGTACATCTTCACCTTCCCCGGCTCGTTCGGGACAAATTCTTCTCTGGTTCTCGACAGCGAGTTGTATAAAATCATATAGGTTCTCCTTTGTTAAGACTTAAGACCTCGGGACCCTGTCCCGAACCCTGCTTAGAAAACTTTTGAAAAAGTTTTCTAAGAACTTTCAAAACTTTAAACAAGGAGGATTTGCCCTTGCCCTGCGGTTGTGCAAAGCCTTTGCAGCGTTTGCCAAATCGCCCACCGATGGCAAAAGGCACAACGGCTCCCCCCAAAAAAATTCAATTAAAAGGTTTGGGGAGTCCGGAGGGGTGACGGTTGCTTGCAACCGTCAGTAGCGAAGCGTTGCTTTCACTCAAAAGCCCCCTTTGGCGCGTCCCCCCCGGCGCATCCCCCTACCGCTTCTTTACCGAGAAGCCGAAGCTGCCGAGACGTTTGCCGAGAGCAAAGTAGTCACCGTGCGCGTAGGCGAGTAGGTCAGCGCGCTCCAGGCGTAGCTTGCCGTCCTTGTCGAGCAAGCGCGAGTCCACATCAACCGCCACAATGTCGGAGAGGAACATCTCGTGCGTGCCAAGCGGAATGCGGTCAAATACGCGGCATTCCAGGGACAGCGGGCTTTCTGCCAGCAGCGGACATCGCACAGCGGACGCCGGCTCCGGGGTCAGATGAAACTTTTTGAACTTGTCCACCTTGCGCCCGGTGAACACCCCGCAGGAATCCGCAGCCCGTACCAGCGCGGATGTGGTCAGATTGATAACAAACTCCCCGCTCTCGGCAATCAGATCGTAGGAATACCGCGACGGGCGCACCGAAATGTAGGTTTTCGGCGGGTTCGTGTTGATAATGCCCGTCCACGCGACCGTGAAAACATTCTGCCTGTCGCCTGACGCGCTCGTTACCAGCACAGGCGGGACCGGCGCCAGCAGCGCCCCGCCCTTCCATTGTATCTTACTCATAAAATATCCTCGTAAACCGTTTCGGGCTTGACCTCCAGCAGCTCCGGATTTTCGGCATGCCGCTTGATGATCTTAAACGCCGACGCGTAGTAAAAACCGTCGCAGATGCGCTCGTCGGTGACCACCTTCAGCTCAATGCACTTGCGCGTAGAGACGTTTCCGTTCGCGTCACAGACCACCTCCGAGCGCCGCCCGCCGTAGGAAAAGAAGACCGGCAGGTTCCCGAAATTGTAGATGTGGTGGTAAATCGGACGAATGCCGAGCGAGCCCATGCTGGTGACAATCATGGTCCCGTGGAACGGCGACAGGCGCAGAATCATGCGCGGCATGATGCCGAAGTAATCCAAAAACCGCAGCAGGTTGATTGTCCAGCGGCAGAACAAACCGGGAATCAGCGACAGAACCTTGTTCAGCTTGTCAAACTCGTTTTTGTCATCCGGCGCGTTCTGGACCTCCGTCACCGCACGGTTGAATTTTTCGTACACCTCGTCCACGGTGTCGTCCGGCTCGAAGTCGACCTTGATGCAGGTATCCGGCGAATCAATCGCCATGCGCTTTTTAACCACCATGACGATCTGAATGCCCTTCCGGGCGTAAATCTTCTGCCCGCTGACGAACCGGTTCAGCGCCGGTCTTTGGGAGATTGCGCGCAGGTAGGAGGCAATCAGGATGTGCAAAAATCCGAAATTGGTCATGCCCGCCCGGACCTTCTCGCGGCAAAAGCGGTCGGTCTT
Organism: uncultured Eubacteriales bacterium; assembly: GCA_900555785.1. GTDB lineage: Bacteria > Bacillota > Clostridia > Oscillospirales > CAG-272 > UMGS1865. The sequence goes on from USMO01000005.1 coordinate 15,444, forward strand.
GGTCACGTCGATGGAGTCGGCGAAATAGTTACAGGCATCGGCGCGCTGGGGCATGATGTAGGGCATCATCCGGGTCATGGGGTTGACGGTGCGGAGCTTATAGCCGTCCGAGCGGTCCCCCCAATGCCAGCGGCGCTTGCCTGTTTTGGTAGCTTCTTTCATTCGGTCCTCTCTTTCCGCTTTGTGAACTTCCATTCACAAAAAAGATTACCACTTTATTATAATCAAAAACCGCCTGAGATGCAAGTCTTTTTTTTGAAAAAAATCGTCTCCCGGTTGAAAAAAACACGAAAATATGCTATACTATAGGTAATTGCGTTCAGAATTGAGGAATCCTTTCATGAAAAAAGTGGAAATTTACACCGACGGCGCCTGCAGCGGGAACCCCGGTCCCGGTGGCTGGGGGGCGGTCCTGGTCTATGCGGGGCACGAAAAGGAGCTTTCCGGCGGCGAGCGCGAAACAACAAACAACCGCATGGAGCTGACTGCGGTCATTGAGGCGCTATCCGCTCTGCGGGAGCCTTGCGAGGTGACGCTGACCTCGGATTCCAAGTATGTGATCGATGCTTTGGTGCTCGGTTGGGCTGAAGGCTGGCGCGCACGCGGCTGGCGCAAAGCGGACAAGTCCCCTGCCCTCAACGCTGACCTCTGGGCACGCCTGCTCGATCTGGTCCGCATTCACCGCATGACCTACGTTTGGGTCAAAGGGCATGCCGGTCACCCCTACAACGAGCGCTGCGACCGCCTGGCTGTCGGGTTCTACGAAAGGTTACGTGGGGAGAAGGAATAAAAAGACCTTGAATGGAGAAGGGGGATCCTACGAAAGGGTCCCCCTTCTCCCTCCAAGGTCTTCCCTTCACACTACCCCAACCGTTACGGCGACCAGGTAGGCGGCGTAGATGACGAGCAGGAGAATACCCTGCCAGCGGCTGAACTTTTTCCGAATGATGGTCGGAACCGCAGCCACGAGGGACACCGGAATGGCAACCGGGAAATCCAGATAAATCGCCCGTAAAAGTCAAGAGAAATCCGAAAAAAGTACCAATTTGCCGGTCTTTGTCTCGTTCGGTCGGTTTACTTTACATAAATATTCGGCGCACTTTACACAAATTTTACATAACCTATTGACAAAACCGCCGAACTGTGCTATAATCTCTCACATGAACCTCAGTTACCGGCAGATGCCAAGGTCTGCCGTCTTCATAGATGCGCGGAACGGACTCTGCTCCGTTCCTTATTCTTTTCGTTCCGGCAACATTTTACACAAGAAAGGAGAAACTTTTATGCTTTCCGGACTTCACCAGGCACTCGCGGGGACCTCGCAGGTTGCCTCCATCATCATTTCCGTCGCGTTTATGCTGCTGTTTGGCTTTGCGATGACCCGCATCACCAAGCTGCTCCGGCTCCCGAATGTCACCGCGTACATTCTCGCCGGCATTCTCATCGGACCGTACTGTCTCGGGCTGGTCCCCCAGCACGTCATTGACGGCATGGATTTTCTTTCCGACATTGCGCTCGCCTTCATCGCGTTCAGCACCGGCGAATTTTTCCGCTTCTCTACGCTGAAAAAGAGCGGCGCGAAGGTCATGGTCATCACGGTGCTGGAGGCGCTGCTCGCGTCCATCGTGGTCTTCATCGTCACCTTCTGCGTGCTGCGGCTGGACCTCGCCTTCTCGATTGTGCTTGCGGCTCTTGCCTCCGCAACGGCGCCCGCCTCCACGGTCATGACCATCCGGCAGACCGGCGCGAAGGGCGATTTTGTTGACACGCTGCTGCAGGTGGTGGCGCTGGACGACATTGTCGGTCTGGTGGCGTACAGCATTGCCATTTCGGTTGCGGTCTCGTCCAAAGCCGGCGCGGGGTCGTTCAGCGTTTGGGACATTGTCAAGCCGCTGCTGATTAACATCGGGGTCTTTGCGCTGGGCGGCTTGTTTGGGCTTCTGATGAAGCTGATGATGCCGAAAAAACGCTCGACCGACAACCGGCTGATCATCTCGATTGCGCTGCTCTTCAGCTTCTGCGGCATTTGCACGCTGCTGGACATTTCCCCGCTGCTCGGCTGCATGTCGATGGGCACGGTGTATATCAACATTACCGATGACGACAAGCTGTTCAAGCAGCTGAACTATTTCAGCCCGCCGATTCTGCTGCTGTTCTTTGTGCGCTCCGGCATGAACTTCAAGCTGGATGTTCTGGTCAGTTCGTCCGGTTCCATTGGCACGACGCCGCTGATTGTCATTGGGGTTCTGTATTTCTTCTTCCGGATTATAGGCAAGTACGCGGGTGCGTTCCTGGGCTGTCTTGCGGTCGGCAAGCCGAAGGAGACGCGCAACTATCTTGGTTTGGCTTTGATTCCGCAGGCGGGGGTTGCCATTGGTTTGGCGGCGCTTGGTGCGCGGACGCTTGGCGGCGAGGACGGGATTGCGTTGAACACGATTATTCTTGCGTCCAGCGTTCTTTACGAGCTGATCGGACCTGCGTGTGCGAAGTTAGCGCTCTTCCTTTCGAAGTCTTATTCGACCAAGCTGGAGGACCTTGCACCGGTTGAGGCGGTCACGCCTGCCGGGAAGCCGAAGACCGAGGTGGAGCTTTTGATTGAGCGCATCAAAAAGATTCAGGAGACCATTCCCCCGCATGAACAGCATTCGCACGACGAGGAGCAGGCTTTCACCGAGGCTGCCGAGGAACAGTTCGCCGCCGAAATGCTCGCCCACCGCGGGCACCACGGGCGAAGGTAGAGTGAGGGTTGGAGAGATGAAGAAGACCTTGGAGGGAGAAGGAGCCCCATCCGAAAGGGGCTCCTTCTCCCTCCAAGGTCTTCATCCCCCTCTTCCTCACCCAAGCACTTTCGCTTCGTACTCGGCTTTGACGGAATCGGCAAGCCCCTGGCGCTTAATTTTGCGCGATGCATTCTTCGGGAACTCTGTGTCGCGGATCACATAGCACTCAATGCGCTTGTAGGACTGCACAATCCCGTTCACCTCGGCAACCGCACGGCGAAGCTCCGCGTCCAGCTGATCGCGCGTCCACTTCTCGCCGTAAACCTCGACCATCCGATCCTTGTCCGGATAGATGATCGCCACAATGTCGTAATCCTTCTTCTTCGGGTTGATAAATCCAACCACAACCGACTCCGCGACAAACGGCGTCCGGCAAAGATACGTCTCCAGCTCCTCCGGGAAAATGTTCTTGCCGTTTGAGGTCACAATCACGTTCTTCTTGCGCCCCGTGATGTGCAGGAACCCGCCCGCATCCAGATAGCCAAGGTCACCCGTGTAGAACCAACCATCCCGAATCACCTCTGCCGTCAGCTCCGGCTGGTTGTAGTACCCCAGCATTATGTTGTCGCCCTTGAACCGAATCTCACCCGTGCCGTCATCCTGAACATCGTAAATGTCCAGCAGCGTGTTCGGCGTAGCCAGACCGGCAGCCGAATCGTTGTAATACAGGTCGCGGTTCAGCGCCGCCAGCGGAGCACACTCAGTCAAGCCGTAGCCCTGCAGCACCGCAATGCCGAGATTACGCAGACCGGCAGAGACCTGCGGGTCAATCGCCGCACCGCCGGAAATCAGCAGACGCAGATTGCCGCCAAAGTTCTGGTGGACCGCTTTGAAAATCTTTTTCTTTGCCGCCATCCGCGCACCGGCACCGGGAATTGCGTTGGTCAGCTTAATCATCATCGCAACCTTTTTCTCCAGCCCGTTCTTGCGAATGCTTGCCTGAATCTTCGAATACATCGTCTCAACCAGCAGCGGCACGCAGTTGATAATCGTCGGGTGAACCTCCTGCATGTTACGCGTGATATACCGCAGTCCTTCGGAGAACGCTACCGTGCTGCCGCGGTAAACCTGGCAGAGGAACCCGCAGGTACACTCATAAGCATGGTGCAGCGGCAGAACTGACAAGAAGGTGTCCTTGGGTCCGATATACAGCATCTGGCACATCTCGGAGAGGTTGAAGCAGATGTTGTGGTGCGACAGCATAACGCCCTTCGAAACGCCCGTCGTGCCCGAGGTGAAAATCAGAGATGCCAGCGTGTTTGCATCAATCTTGGCATCAAGGTACGACCGGTCCCCCTTCGCGAGCTTCTCTTTGCCTGCCGCAATCAGCACCGGCAGCTCGTCAAAGCAGATGCGCGTAACGTCCGCATCGATGCCTGCAATCTTCTCGGAGGTCTTCTTGCTGTAGATTACCGCTGCCGCTTCGCTGATCTTCGCAATGTTTGCAATCTCCTCGGCAGGAATCTCCTTGTCAACCGGAACGACCGTGCCAACGCCGCAGATGACTGCCATGTACGCTGTCACCCACGCGATGCAGTTCTCGCCGGTCACCATAATCCGCTTGCCGCCGAACCCGCGCGCAAGCAGCTCGGTCCCCAGCGCGTTCACGTTGTCCGCATACGCCCGGAAACTGAGATTTTGGTAAGTGCCGTTCACCTTCTCCATGAACAGCGTTTTATCGCCGTATTTTGCGGCGCTCGCATTGAACATTTCCTTTAGGTCTTTGTAAATATCAACAGGGTAATTCTGGTACTTTGGCATTGGAATACCGCCTTTCCGGTTTTCAAAACCGCATTTTCGGATTTATTATACCACATTTATCCTTCTTTTGCAAGTCTTTTTTCAAAAAATCATACAGAATCCTCCCCGATTGCCCTTGATTTTTTTCGGCAGGCGGTGTATCATGAAGAAGAGAAGACGTTTGACTCCTATGGATACTGAAAAACAGCTGCTTTTCTCTGTCAAAATCGAGAATACGAATTAGATTTATTTTTATAAAAGAAAGGATAAACACCATGCAATCCATTTTATTATTGGTTACCTATCACGCGCGGCAGGGCGAAGGGGCTGCATTCCTCCGGGCAATTCACGATGCAGGGATTCCCGCAAAGATTCACGGGGAGGAAGGTTGTATCGCTTACGACTATTTCACCGCAGCAAACGACCCGGACACGGTTCTGCTGGTGGAAGAATGGGCATCCGAGGCGCACCAGCAGCGGCATCTTTGCACCCCGCATATGGCAAAACTGGCGCAGATCAAGGCGCAATTCGTCACCGACACCACGGTCCGCAAGCTCCCGTTGCAGTAACTCCGGGTGTCATTTTCCACCCGCACCGTGCTTTTTCAGAAACGCCTTGATGTCCCGCAGGAGCGTCAGGTCCTGTGATGTGATGTGCTCGTATCGGTTGAGCGACAGCAGGTACGCCGGGTCAAGATTCAGGATCAGACAAATGCGGCGCAGCTGGTCCATGCTCGGCTCCTGCATACCGCGCTCAATCTTCGAATAATTCGACTGATTCATCGGGATCTGCTTTGCCACATCAGCCTGTGACAGGTCCAAATCTTCCCGTGCATTGCGAAGCTTTTCTCCGAAATCCATATGCCCTCCCTTGCCGAAACCGTGATACCTTCATTATAACAATTTTAACTAAAACCATTGACAATTAGTTAAAAATAGTGTATAATAGGCTGTATAAGTTAAATTTTAACTACTTCGTGAAGGATTATTCGAAAAGAAACAGGAAAGGGAGACGCGGACAGGGAGCGAACCGGGTGGAACACCGCTTTTTTCTGCGATTCATGGGTGCGGAATGACCTTGCTTTACCGATTTCTTGAGCAATACTGGCTGGCGTTGGAGGCTTTATGCATTCTGGGAGGCATGGTGACGCTGTTTTTCTGCCTCGACCGCCGGTTCCTGAACCAGAAGCCGACCCGCAGTCTGACCGTCCTCACCGCCGCGCTCTGGATTCTTGCATTCGTGTTTTTCACCATCGGAAATTTTCTGTTCTGACAAATGACCCCCGCCAAAAGGCGGGTTCGTATTCCCCCGATAGCAGACAAAAAGCGCCCTCTTATCGAGAGCGCTTTTTTGCATAATAAAGATAGGAGACCCCCATATAAGAAGCGAATCCCCCCTCTATTAAAGTTCTTGGGGTTCTTAGCCCCTTCTTTCAAGAAGGGGCTAAGCAGGGTTTGGGGCAGCGCCCCAAGGTCTTCCCTTACTTCCCGAAAGAGAAGAGACCTTTCTTTTCATACGGCTCGCTTGCAATGTCGCCGAGCGTGTAGCCGGTCGCTTTAACGGTCTCGCGCAGCTTGTCCTCGTCCAGCTTGTCCTCGCTGATTACAACCGTCTCGCCCTTTGCGTGGGAGGAAGTCACCTTTTTGACCTTGAATGCCGCGCGAATCGCGTCGTTCATGTGCGCTTCGCACATTCCGCACATCATACCGTCGATTTTCAATGTTGTTTTTACCATTTTCTTTTTCTCCTTTTAGAATTGATTTTGATTTTGTTATTGTTTCTGCTTAGGAAGTACCGAGCAAAGGCAAACAAAAAGGTAAAGATTGAGCGTGATGGGGATTTTAATCGCTCCGTTGGATAAAATATATCTCCCCTCAAAAATTCAAACCACCCGATACCCCGCATCCCGAACAGCCTTTTTCAGCTGTTTCGCCGCAACCGGTGCCGTGAGCGTGACAACCGCCGTGCCTGCCGTATGGCTGACCTCTGCGCCTGCCACGCCGGGCAGCGCCTCCAGCGCGTCCTTGACCCGCTTTTCGCAATGCCCGCACATCATGCCGGAGATTCGCAGCGTCACCGTCCGCCGCTCCCCTGCCGGCGCGGCATTTCCGGAGAAATGCCGTTGTCGGATCTTGCGGTCGTGCTTCGGGCTCCGCAGCCGGCAGAAATTCAGCCGCAGCGCGTTCGTCACCACGCAGAAGCTCGAAAGACTCATCGCCGCCGCGCCGACCATCGGGTTCAGCGTCAGCCCTGCCCAAATGAACGCCCCCGCCGCCAGCGGAATGCAGACAACATTGTAAATAAACGCCCAGAACAGATTTTCGTGAATGTTCCGCAGCGTTGCGCGGCTTAGACGGATTGCAGCCGGGACATCCGCAAGACTGCTCTTCATCAGCACCACGTCCGCTGCATCGATGGCAACATCGGTTCCGGCACCGATCGCAATGCCGGTGTCCGCCGCCGTCAGCG